>CADCCO010000067.1 GCA_902799965.1 uncultured Spirochaetaceae bacterium | reverse complement strand
CAGCCTTTGTCCACGCCGTTTCCTACCACTGGGCTTATGAAGACTTCTCCGGCGGGAATGTTTCCGCCAGTTCCGGGCTTGGAAAAATCGCCGTCGTCGCTTAAGGGTTCACGGCCTTCGATTGGAATCGTAACATCCGTTCCGCCGGGAGCGGTGACGCAGACGGATACAGCGTCCTTAAATTTTGCCATAAGCTTTTTGCAGCGCTCGCCCAATTCGGCGTAGTCGATGCAAGCCGTCCGCTCGAACATTTCTGGCGTAAGGCCGGGCGTCCAAATCGCGCGAATGCATTTCTTTCCTTCAAGCAGGTAGTCAAAAGCGCTGTCGTATTTTACGCCGTTCTCTCCAACGTAAGGATTGGCTTCCGCCTCAGCGTCGTGGCCCAGCTTTACGCTTGAGATTGACATTATAACGTCGGGAGCGGTTTTTATTGCGGCAATCACGCTGGGCTCGGCGTTGTCCAACGAAGTTTTTTCGCGCTGGTAGATCAACACCGCGTTGGCCTCCGCGTCGGAAGCCGCCGTGTAAAGGTCTTGCGCAATTCCGGCGGTTTTAGGATTTGCGATGATAAGGACTTTTTCGCCCTTCTTTATTTTTAGAACTTGCTCCACCGTAACTTGCGCGGCGGTCTTCTTTTGATTGAAAATGTTTGGCATGAATCTATAATATCACACTTCGCGCGCTCTTGCTAGAGCTGTTGAACGAAGGCCGCAAAATGCGCTAAAATAGAAAATCGCTTATCGCGTCTTTGGAGAACTTTATATGAAAAAACTTTTATTGGGAAACGCGGCCTTGGCCCGCGGCTTGTACGAGGCCGGATGCGCTTTGGCAAGCTCTTATCCCGGAACCCCTAGCACCGAAGTTACGGAAGAGGCCGTAAAATTCAACGAAATTTATTGTGAATGGGCGCCCAACGAAAAGGTAGCCTTGGAAACAGCCTTTGGCGCCTGCCTTGCCGGAAAGCGCGCCTTTTGCGCGATGAAGCACGTAGGCCTTAACGTGGCCGCAGACCCTCTCTTTACAATTTCTTACACGGGAGTCAACGCGGGCCTTATAATCAACGTGGCCGACGATCCCGGAATGCATTCTTCGCAAAACGAACAGGACTCGCGCCATTACGCGCAAGCGGCAAAGATTCCGATGCTGGAGCCTAGCGATTCACAAGAGGCTTTGGACTTTGCCAAGACCGCCTACGATATTTCAGAAAAATTCGACACGCCCGTATTGATAAAAATGTGCACGCGCATAAGCCATTCGCAAAGCGTGGTTGAGCTTGGAGAGCGCGTTGAGCCTCCCGTCAGTTCTTACGAAAAGAACGCCGCAAAATACGTGATGACTCCGGCCAACGCAAAAAGGCAACACCCCTTTGTGGAAGAACGAACGCTAAAACTTTCGGAATTGGCCGAAACTTCTCCGCTCAACAAAGTGGAAATGGGCGGAACAAAAATCGGAATCATTTGCGACAGCACGTGCTACCAATACGCCAAAGAAGTTTTTGGAAGCGAAGCTTCAATCTTAAAGTTGGGAATGGTTTGGCCCTTCCCGCCAAAATTGATAAAAGACTTTGCCTCAAAGGTCGAGCGCTTGATTGTTTTGGAAGAGCTTGATCCATTCATCGAAGACTACGTAAGGTCGCTTGGAATAAAAGTTGAAGGAAAGAGCCTCTTTCCGATTACGGACGAATTTTCGCAAAACCTTGTGGCCGAAAGATTTGGAAAAGCCGCTCCGGCCGCTTGCAAAAAAATAGAAGGCCTTCCAGTCCGGCCGCCGGTAATGTGCGCGGGCTGCCCGCACCGCGGCTTGTTCTACACTTTGTCCCGCCTCAAATGCAACGTGCTTGGCGACATCGGCTGCTACACTTTGGGCGCGGCCGCTCCGCTAAGCGCTTTGGACACTTGCGTATGCATGGGCGCCTCCATAAGTTCCATCCACGGCTTTAACAAGGCGACCGGCGGCGAATCGGCTGGAAAAACCGTCGCTGTAATCGGCGACTCCACCTTTATGCATTCCGGCATGACCGGCTTGGCCAACATCGCCTACAACATGAGCGATTCCACCGTAATCATTTTGGACAACTCCATTACCGGAATGACCGGCCACCAGCAAAATCCCACGACCGGCTACAACATCAAGGGCGACCCGGCGGGCAAAATCAACTTGGAGGCGCTTGTCCGCTCGATGGGCATTGAGCGCGTCCGCGTCGTTGACCCCTACAATCTAAAGGAAACCGAAGCGGCAGTAAAAGAAGAGCTGGCCGCAAAAGCGCCAAGCGTAATCATAAGCCGCAGGCCTTGCGCGCTTTTAAAATACGTAAAGCATAATCCGCCGCTCCAAGCCAACGACCAAAAATGCGTCGGCTGCAAAGCGTGCATGAAAATAGGCTGCCCCGCAATCAGCATGAAGGGCGGAAAGGCTTTTGTTGACCAAACACAGTGCGTTGGCTGCGGCGTGTGCAAACAGCTTTGCGCGAAGAACGCATTTGAAGCGGCTCAGTGAACGGAGGAAAAAATGACGACAAACGTAATGATAGTTGGAGTTGGCGGACAGGGTTCCCTTTTGGCGAGCAAATTGCTTGGACAAGTTTTGCTTGACAAAGGCGTTCAAGTAAAAGTCAGCGAAGTTCACGGAATGAGCCAGCGCGGCGGAAGCGTAGTGACATACGTTCGTTTTGGAGACGAAGTGAATTCTCCGATAATCGACAAAGGCCAGGCCGACTACATAATTTCTTTTGAAAAGCTAGAAGCGGCGCGCTATATGGAAAACCTAAAATTGGGCGGAACCGTAATCGTAAGCGACCAGCAAATCGACCCGATGCCGGTAGTGACAGGCGCGGCCTCTTACCCGGAAAACTTGGCGCAAAAAATGAAGGACGCTGGCGCCAACGTCGACTGCTTTGACGCGCTTTCGCTCGCGCTAAAAGCCGGCTCGGCAAAAAGCGCCAACATCGTTTTAATGGGACGCTTTTCAACATACTGCAAGGACATCAGCAAAGAAGAATGGCTGGCCGCGCTGGAGCGCTGCGTAAAACCGCAATTTTTGGAGATGAACAAAAAGGCCTTTGACTTGGGTCGCGAGACGGCAAACTAAACGCGCGCTTAGACAAATTCCATCCGCTCGGAATCAAAGAGGCCCATGTCGGTAATCTTCAACTTTGGAATGACGGGCAGGGCCAAGAACGAAAGGGTCATGAAAGGCGCGTTAAGTTTGCAGCCCATCATGCGCGCCCAATAGCAAAGGTCGGCGTATTCGCGCGCGACTTTTTTGCACATGCGGCTTGTCATAAGGCCGCCGACGTTCAGCGTAATGTCGTGGACGCGCACGCGGTTGGCCACCGCAAGCCCGCCCTTGTTGCGAATGATTTTGTTAATGCATTTGACAATGTACTTGTCGTCGGTTCCCACGCAAAGTATGTTGTGCGAATCGTGCGCAACGCTGCTTGCAAGGGCGCCGGCCTTCAATCCAAAGCCGTTCACAAAAGCGACGGCGGGCTTGGCGTTTGGATTGTAGCGGTTTACGCAAACCAATTTTAAAACGTCGGTTTTTGTGTTCGACTTTAAATAGCCGTCTTCCAAGCTGGCGTACATCAAGGCGCTTTCTGTAAAAACTTCCTTGTCGATGGCCTTTATCGTTCTTACTTGCGCGGTGTCGGAGCGGACGGCGATGTCGGCGGCGGTGATTCTCTTTCGGTTAAAGTTGTTTATGCCCTTTGCGCTTGCCGGCTTAAAATAGGAGCGGCCGCCGCTAACGACGGTTTGTCCGTTGACGACAACCTTTTCGATTTTCATTTTTTTTATGCCGCTTACGACGATAAAGTCCGCGCTGTCGCCTTCTTGCAAAAGGCCCACGTCAAGCTTGTAATGCTTGATTGGATTGTAGGTGGCCGCGCGCAAAACGTCAAAGGAATCGTAGCCTTCCGCAATGAGTTTTTTGACCAGCCCCCAAAGAAGGCCTTGCTCCAAATCGTTTGGGTGCAAGTCGTCAACGCAAAACATAAGTTTTTCGGGCGCCACTTTAAAAAGCGGAGCGAGCGCCTTAAAATTTTTGGCCGCCGAGCCTTCGCGGATTTGAACGAACATTCCGCGCTGGACTTTTTCCAAGCCCTCTTCGTAGGAGGCGCTTTCGTGGTCGGTGCTAATGCCCGCCGCCGCGTAATTCTTTAAAGCCTCGCCGCTAAGCATCGGAGCGTGGCCGTCAACGGGCTTTCCGACTTTTTTGGCGGCGGCGATTTTTGCCATAACCTCTTTGTCGCCGCCCAACACGCCCGGAAAATTCATCATCTCGCCTAGGCTCACAACGCGCTTGTTCTTTAAAAGGCGGGCGACGGCGGCGGAATCCAAAACCGCGCCTGAAGTTTCAAATTTTGTGGCGGGAACGCACGACGGAACGGCAAAGTATATTTTCATCGGAGCGCGGGCCGCGTCCTTTAGCATAAAGTCAAAGCCCGCCGCGCCGCAAACGTTGGTGATTTCGTGCGGGTCGGCAACCGCCGCGATTATGCCGTGCTTTAACGATTCAAGCGCGAAGTACTGAGGCGTTACCATGCTGCTTTCTATGTGAACGTGGGAATTGACGAAGCCGGGAACAAGGTATTTTCTTTCCGCGGTTTGGCAGCGCTCGATTTTTTTTATGCGGCCGTCCTCGACAAAAACTTTTCCGCCGTAGACTTCGCGCTTTACTACGTCTACGATTTGCCCTTCAAAAACTTTCATTCCTCTCTCCAATTTTAAATGCGCTTCTATTATAATCTGCCCGTTCGCGTTTTGTCAAATTTTTTCCCTTCCACATTATTGAAAGATAACAAAAAACGCGGACTTTATTGTTTTTCCATACTAGATTTACAAGCGAAAAACCAGTAAACTAAAAGCATGTATTACATTATCGCAAACTTGCAGAGCGGACGAGGCGCCGGCAAAAAGTGTTTGGAAGCCGCGCAAAAATATCTGACAGAAGAAAACCTTCCGTTTAAAACTGAATGCATTGACGGCCACGGATCCGGCCGCGCGTTGGCGCAAAAGGCTTGCCAAGAAGCCAAGGCGGCGGAGCCGTCAAACGATTCGAGCCTTTCCAACAATACCGTAATCGCGATTGGCGGCGACGGAACTTTTCACGAAGTCCTTAACGGAATGGACTTTGGCGCCGCCCGCTTGGGCTTGGTTCCCGCCGGCCGCGGAAACGACTACGCCGTTGGCGCTAAAATTTCGTTCGACCCAAAAGAGGCGATGCAAACAATTGTACACGGAAAGCCCGTTGCCCGCGACTACATCAAAGTCGGCGACCGCCGCTGCCTTAACGTTTGCGGAACCGGCCTTGACGTTGAAGTGCTAAAATTGACCGAAGAAAACAAAAACACGTATATCTTCTCGCTTTCAAAATTGCTTCTAAACTACAAGCCCTACACCGTTCAAGTTGAGCGCGACGGCTTTACGCAGGAATACAAATGCGTGATGGCGGCTTTTTGCAACGGAACGCAATTTGGCGGAGGAATAAAAATCTGCCCGCCCGCAAAAAACGACGACGGCAAAATGGACTTAATGATAGTAAAGCCGCCCAAAGGCCCGACTATTATGGCAATGCCTGCCTTTGTGGCCGGCCAGCACATGGCAAAAGATTGGGTGGAACACGTCGTTTGCGAAAACGCTAAAATCACCGTGATGAACGCAGGCAACATTGAAATTGACGGCGAGATTTACCCCGACAACGTTCTTGACGCGCGCATCGTAAAGGGCGGATTCAAGACTTTTCAATAAATTCCAATAAATCAAAATCGACATATTCAATGTCATTATTGCCGCTTGCTTCTTTTTGATTGCGCGCTAAAGTAAAAGCATCAAATGTTAAATGACAGGAGGCTTTTATGAAAGTTATGGTCAAGGTTATCAAGACGGTTTTTGCGGTTGGCGTTTCGCTCGCGCTTTTTTCTTGCGGCGGCGAAAAAATTTCTTTTGGGAACGGAGTCTCTATCGACGTCGTTCAAATTCCAGAGAACAACTTTTGCGTCACAAAGACAGAAATAACCCAAGACGTTTACCAAGCGGTCATGGGCCAAAATCCTTCGGCCAACAAGGGCGACAAATTTCCGGTGGAAATGGTAAGCTACTACGACGCGCTTGTCTTTTGCAACAAGCTTAGCGCCCTTCAGGGAAAGACTCCCTGCTACAAAGTGAACGGATCGACCAACCCCGGCGACTGGGGCTACGTTCCGCACCAAGGAACGAAAATCCAAGACAAGGTGGAGCTTGACCTTAGCGCCGACGGCTACCGAATCCCCACAATGGACGAATGGGACGTTGCCATTCGCGGCGGAGAAAAATTCACATACTCTGGCAGCAACGATTTGGACAGCGTGGCCTGGACGGACTGCAACAGCGGCAACCATTCGCATCAAGTGGCCACTCTCAAGCCCAACGGATTTGGCATCTACGACATGTCGGGCAACGTCTTTGAATGGGTTTGGAGCGAGCGCGAGGACGGAAGCCGCTACTACCGCGGCGGAAGCTGGTTTGACGCCGCCCGCGCCGGCAAATGCACAAACAAAGAGCTTAACTACGCTTCGGGCCAGTTCAAGAGCGTAGGCTTCCGCGTCACTTGGAACAAGCCCGCGCAGTCGTAAGGACAAAAGATTGCCGGATCAAGTCCGGCAATGACAGGCTCACTGTCATGTTCGGGCTTGCCCCGGACATCTTTTTTTGGTTGCTTTTGTCCACAAAGCGCGCTATAATTGTAAGTCTAGGACAAGATTGTGCTTAAATTTACGATTACTGACTTATTGGATCCCGATTCTCTTCAAATAATACAGGACGGCTTTAGCCGCTTTACGGGCTTGAACGCGCTCGTCACAGACACCACGGCAAACCCAGTTACGGAAGGAAACGACTTTTCCGACTTTATAGGCAAAATCCTAGTATACAACGAAGACGCCAACGAGCCTGTTCTCAAAAGAGAAATTCTCAACCTTCTTAGAGCGGGAAAAACTATAACGCTAAAAAACGACTTTGGCTCCCTTGACGCGGCCAGCCCCCTTTTGCTTGAGGGCGAATTAATCGGCCTTTTCATTTGCGGCGCGGGTTCCGACAGCGAAAAAAAAGTGACAGAATCGCAAGTGACTCACGGCTCAAAATTTTTGGCCTCAATAGCGGAAGCGCTTTCGCAAATGGCTTACGCAAGCAGCCTGTCGCTAAACAACTCGCACGCCATGCAACAAAGCGCGCTGTCCGCTTCCGCCGCCGTCACAGAGACCGCGTTCAAAATGAAGCAGTCAATGCAGGAATGGGTCGAGGTTATGAGCGAGGCGCTTGAGTCCAACGACCTTGAGCTTATCAAAAAACAAGTGGAACAAATTTTGGAAACAGGAACGGACGTTTACACCGCAGTAAGCGATTCCGTCCAAAACATTCAGGACAAAATCGGCTCCACGCATTTGGTCGAAACCGAGTACAACGTCCATCGATTGGTTCCCCACTACATAGAGCAAGCCAAAAAAATCATGGGCGACAAGTCGCCGGATTTTTCATACACAATCTCGGACGCCGTTCCCATGTATTTGTTCGGCGACAACGACCGCATTTCGCAAATCGTTTACCTCTTGTTCAAAAGCGCCGCCCGACAGCTTGAAAGCGGAAAAGCCTCTTTGGACATAAACTCGCAAAAAAATTCTTACGCAACGATACTCATTTTTAAATTCACTGACACCACGGCCGGCTTTTCAGATGAAGACCTTGAGGCCTTGCAAATGTTCATCGAAACCGGCGACCAGTCCTACTTGGAGGACACAAGCTTAAAGGGAATGGGATATCGCACAATCAACAGAATCGTCCAACAAATGTTCGGACAAATAAATTTTGAAATTACTTCCGACACTGAGATGGAATTTGTGATAAAAATTCCGCAGCTGGAAGTTGAGGTGGAAGAGCTTGGAAGTTGACGTATTGGCGTTGTTCCCCGACGCGCTTAAGAATGAAGAATTTCTCGTTTACTACCAGCCCAAGGTTTCGCTAAGAAACTACCGCTTGGCCGGCGCGGAGGCGCTTGTCCGCTGGCGGCACGGCGACTCCTTTATCTTTCCCGACCAGTTCATTCCTACGCTGGAAAAAGACGGAGCGATTTGCGAGCTGGACTTTTACATGCTTGACCACGTTTGCGCCAACTTGCGGCATTGGCTTGACCAGGGACATCGTCTTTTTAAGGTCAGCGTGAACCTATCCCGCGCCCACTTGCGCGACGAAAAGTTGGTGGAGCGCATTGTCCAGACGATTGACGCGCGCAACGTTCCCCACGAATACATAGAAATCGAATTGACGGAAACAACCACCGACGTAGGCTTTGCCGAACTAAAAAAAGTCATCGAAGGCCTCCACGCACAAATGATTTCAACCAGCGTTGACGATTTTGGAATGGGCTACTCGTCGATGAACTTGATTCGCGAGCTGCCTTGGGACGTTCTTAAAATCGACAAATGCTTTTTGCCCAAAAGCGAAAACGACAAGCGCCAATACGTGATGCTAAAGCACATAATTTCTTTGGCGCAAGACATAGGCTTGGACACAATCGTCGAAGGCGTTGAAACCATCGAGCACGTAAAAATGCTCAAGGACAACAATTGCTTTTTGGCGCAAGGCTACTTCTTTGACAAGCCGCTTCCAATCGAAGAATTTGAAAAGCGCCTGGAGTAGGAACGGTCAAGGCACGCTCCGCTCAAGGCCTTGACTCGTTCCTTTTCGCGCTTGATAAATACAATTATCAAACGCGAATAGTTCCAGACCAAAACGCCCGGGCCTCCCCGATTGACATTTTAAGAGCGTTTTAACATACTCCTACTTTATGAACCAAGCAAAAGCGGGACGCGGCGCGCTCCCAATGGCAAAACTCAGCCTTCCCCTTATCGCGGAACAATTCTTTAGAATTCTTGTCGGTTCGATTGACACCGTAATGCTCAGCTTTTATTCTGAAAAAGCAGTGGCCGCCGTGGGAATGATGTCCCAGTACGCGTTCTTCATTATGATTCTTTTTAACGTCATCGCGATTGGAACTTCCATCGTGCTGTCGCAATTCCTTGGCGCGCAAAAAGGCAAGGACGACTTGAACGCAATCGCAAAGTCCAGCGCGATTATGGTCACGGCGGCCGCCATAGTCATAGGGCTTGCCGTCCTTTTTGGAATTGGCCCTTTGCTTGGCCGCTACACTTTGGAAGCCCAAGTGCGCGAGTACGCCGCCGACTACTTTTTGATTTTTGGCGGAGCAGGCTCCTTCTTCATCGCGTTCAGTCTTTTGCAGTCGGCGATTCTTCGTTCCTACGGCTACACAAAAGAAGCGATGGTCGTTACGATGGCTTCCAACTTAATCAACGTAGTGGGAAACGCGATAAGCCTTTACGGATTGTTCGGGCTTCCGGTCTTTGGAGTCAAGGGCGTGGCCTGGTCGTCGGTAATTTCTATGGCGGCCGCTTGCGTCATTTTGCAAATCATCATAAGAAAAAAAGGCGACGTTTGCTTTGACCTTTTTTGCAAGGCAAAAATTCCAGGCCGCTTTTTCAAGCTGATTCTTTCCGTTGGCGTTCCGACGGCGAGCGAAAACCTTTCCTACAATGTTTCGCAAATTGTAATTATGGCTATGATTTCCACTTTGGGAACGAACGCGATGTCAGCGCAAGTTTACACGGCCACAATTTGCCGCTTTGTATTCGTTATGGCAATCGGAATCGGAAGCGCCGTCCAAATAAAAACCGGCTGGAGCGTAGGCGCGGGCCAAGAGGAAGAGATTTACAAAAAGGTCTGGAAGTACGGCGCCGTCGCCACCGCTTGCTCGGTTTCGATTATATTGCTGATAAACCTTTTTCGCGGTCCAATCGTCGGCTTTTTTACGCGGCAAGAAGAAGTCGTCTCGCTTGTTTCAACCTTGCTACTGCTTTCGATTTACTTGGAATTTGGCCGCTCAAAAAATTTGATTTACATCGGAGCGCTAAAGGGCGCCGGCGACATAAAGTTCCCGGTCCTTTACGGAATGTTCTCAAACTGGGTCATCATGGTCGGCGGCAGCTGGCTTTTAGGCCTAAAGCTTGGCCTTGGCGTCGCCGGTTTCTGGCTTGGCATCGGCACGGACGAAAC
>CADCCO010000066.1 GCA_902799965.1 uncultured Spirochaetaceae bacterium | reverse complement strand
CGTTGACCGCGAGCAAAAAGATGGAGATGACAATCACTAACTGTTTTAAAAAATTGTTCTTAGCGCTTTTAAAAATCACTTTTATTCATTATATTATAGCTAGTGGAATAAAGCAAGAAAAAATCGTTTTTTCGCCAATCATAACATTTTGTTTTATTTTAACTTTTTCGTTTTTTTACCCCCCGTTTTTTATTTGTTCCGTCTAAATAAGTGAAGATACCCATAAGCAAGGAGGAATATTATGGAATTGACAGGAAAACTTAAGGAAGAAGTGGCCAAGTGCGAAACTCGCGAAGAGGCCAAAGACAAGATTAAGGAAGCCGGCGTCATCTTGAACGACCAGGAGCTTGATTCTGTCGCCGGCGGCTATCGCAATAGCACGGTAGACAGGCTTGTCAAAGCGGGCGGTCTCAATCCCGAATATGACAGCCGCCGCCGCAAGTTCTAAACTGTTCGGGTTCGCCCGGAAGCTTCCAATGCCCCGCAAAACGCGGGGCGTTTTTATTATGCAACAGTTCCAAAAAAAATAAAAAAGCGGCCTTGGCGGCCGCATTTTTAATTAAGCTTTGGGGAATGAGGCAAGTCACCCTTGCTTGGGTCTCCGGCGGCGGCGAGCGCTTCCAGGGCGCCAGCTTCCAGCGGCTCGGGCATTTTTACCGGCCCGTTTTGAGTTTTTGCGACATTCAAAGAGCCTACCCTGGCAAGACTTTCTTGCGCAAATTGTTCCAGCCTTTGATTTGGAGAAAAGGAATTGTAGTCAAAAAGGGCTTTGAGCGTTTTTTTATTGAGCGTAAATTTCTTTGCCATAGTTCCTCCTTGTCTCATATATTTAGACGATGAAAAACGAAAACGGGGCGTTAATTAGTATATAGAAATAAACGCAAAATTTTCGCGAAAACCGCGGCCTTTTCGCATTTTCCGCGCGCCAAAAATCATAAACAGCCCTCTTCGGCCAGCGCCGCCTCTTGCATCCGAACGCAAAAATCAAAAAGAACGCCGTCGCTTATGGCGGCGCTTTTTGGGCTTGCGTTCAATTCCCGCGCCGCTTCTTGCAAAAGCTGGGTCTTTTGCAGCGCGAACGAAACGTAGCGGCCAATGTTTTCCTTGTCGTCAAAATAGTTTTCCAAGCGGCCGCCGATGTAGGCGCCGTCCTTGTCAATGCCCAAAAGTCGCAGGGCAAGCGAGCGGTTGTAGGCGCCAAAGGCGGCCAAAAGGCCAACGCAGTCCGCCAATAGCTCGTCCCATACAGGCAGTTTTTGGCCGGGAAAGCGCGCGCGGCAAACGATGTGGGCGCTTTCGTGGTAAAGGCGGATGCGCAAAGATTTTTCAATCCATTCGTCTTTTTCAAGACCAACGGCCTCGGCGGGAACGGCGCTGTATTCGCCCCTGCTTAGGACGATTAACGATTCCTTAGAGGCCGCGGCGCCGCTTTTTTGCTGGTTCACAAGGCCGCTTATAGAGCAAGCGCCCATGCTCTTTGGAACCAGCTTGTCCTTGTATACCGTCAATTTTATGAACAACTCAAAGTCGGCGCGGTTTTCAAAATAAATTCCAAGAACAGCGCATTCCGAAGTTCGCATTTCAAAAAGTTTGTCGCGCCCGCTTCCGACAAAGGCGCTTGTGTCAAGCGAGCTTAACTGGGAGTATTTTCCGATTATAGTTTGGAGCGCCGCGCTGCCCCCCGCGACAGCGTCAAGTTCGTTCATAGCGCATAGCAAAACGCATTCAATCGAGTTTTGGAGAAGGCGGCAAGTTGGCTTGGCTCATATCGCCGGCGGCGCTAAGCTCTTCAAGCGAGTTCATGTTCAAAACGGAAGAATCCACCCCCGCGCGCGAAAGGCTTTCTTGAGCCAAGCGTTCAAGCTTTTTGTTTGGAGAAAATAAATTGTAGTCAAAAAGCGCTTGCAGCGTTTTTTCGTTAAGCTTGAATTTTTTTGCCATAAATCCTTTCCGTATTAGGATTACATTCCGCCGCCTGTGCAGCCAAGTCCGCCGCCGATAAGCGCGCACCAGCTTCCGCCGCCTTCGCAGCCAAAGCCTACTCCAAAGCCAAGGAAACAACAGCTTGTAAGGCCTACCCACTCTCCGCCGGCTACAGCGTCAAGCTCGTCCATGTCAAGCTTTTTTCCGTCGGAAGCGCCCGCAGAAAGAAACTCGTCTGCGCTAAAGTCAAAGCCGGCTTTTTTGGCAACCTCAACAACGGCTTCGGCCTGAGCCTTCACCGCTTTCGCGATTTCGGCCTCTTGCTTTTCCGTGGCCGCCTTCAACTGCTTTTGCAGGTCCTCGTTCTTTGAAGCTTCCTCAAAAAACTTTTTCACGTTTTCCTTTGCCATAAACTTTTCCTCCTTATTGTTATAGCATTTTACTTTTCATTTTACAACTCACCCAATAAATTCCTCGTCCGGAGCGACGCGCTTGACAAGTTCAATCACTTTGTCGCGGTAGCCGCCTTTGAACAAGAGGCAGGCGCCCTTGTCCACGCCAAAATAGTCGCCAGTGTCCTGCATCGCGCAGCCTCGGCAGCCGGCAAGGCAGGCGTTCCTCCACTCGCAGCCGGCGCAGCGCTTGTTGCGCTCAAGGTAAGCCGAAAGGCGCGCGTTTACCAAGTCCATGTAATAGGAATCATCAAGCGCGTCGGCAAGATTGGTCTCGCAAAGGTTGGGAAGCTTTTGCAAAAGCGCGTCGTTTCCCGAAAGCGGCATGCAGGGCGCCATTCGGCCTTCCGCCGTGATGTAAAGGTTGTTCCTCGCGTGCCCGCACATGCAAAAATTGGAAGCGTCTTTGTCAACCTTGCATTTTTGGGCGGGAACGGCATAGGCTGCCCTTTTTGGGCTGGAGGAAAAAAGGCCCGACAACATTATTTCCAAAGGCTTCTTGTCTTCATAATAATGCGGAATGTATTCCAGCCAAACGTCGTAGGCTTCTTTCATGCTCATCGTGTATTCGCCAAAATTGTTTTTTTCCCATTCGCCGGTAGCCATCACCGGGCTAACCTTTAGCGAACGGCAGCCAAGCGAGGCCAGCAAGTTCACGCTTTCGCGCAAGGTGTGGGCGTTTTTTTTGTGCATGCAAAATTCCGCGTCTGTCGGAAAGCCCTTTTCTTTGCAAAGCTTGAACGCGCGGATCACGGCTTCTTCGGCCCCGTCAATTCCGCGAATCCAGTCGTGCTGGCCAACGCCGTCAAAGCTCATGTTGAATTCTGGATGGATGCCGCGTTCCGCAAGCGAATCGAGCAACTTTTCGTTGACCAGCCAGCCGTTCGAGTAAATTTGACTTATCTCCACTCCGCGCGAAACAAGCCTGTCAACCAGTTCAAAAAAATCCTTGCGGACAAGGCATTCCCCGCCCGTAAGCGAAATGGATTGAACGCCGCATTCGGCAAGCTGGTCGATTATGCGCAGGCAATTTTCGCGGGAAATCTCGCCGTATTTGGCGCATGGAGCGGACATATAGCAATGCTTGCACTTGTAGTTGCACTTTCCGGTAATCGACCACAGCGCGGTATGGACAAAGCGGGAGGGATACTCAACGTATTCCTGTTCCTTGTTGAGCGGCTTGGGCGAGTCCAGCTTTTCCACCACTCCGGCCTTCAAGAGCTCTTCCGCTGTATCTTTATAAGCCGGAATAAAACTCGCGCATTCCTCGCTTATTGTTCCGCAGCAATACTGAATGGCGGCAAAGCGCTCGCCGTCAACAAAGCCAACCCGCCTTGTCTTTTTGTCCAAAACCGCGTAAGGAAGCTTTTTCCACCCCCGCAAGAGATAGTTGTCTTTTAAACGATAATATGCCATATGACAACCGTTTAACCTAGATGTCGTCTTTGCCGTCAAAGCCTAGTAAAAAGCGCAAGCCGCCGGACAAACGATTAAAACGCTTGCCCGGCGCAAAAATTTGGCTTGCTCAGGTCGCTTCCCAAGTAATTCCGCCGCCAATTCCAATAACCCAGCAAGCGTTGCCGCCACCGCCTACGCTGGCTCCGCCCCAGCCAACGCCAATGATGAAACAGCCGGCGCCCGCTCCACCGCCAGCTACAGCGTCAAGCTCGTTCATGTCAAGCTTTGAGCCTTTGGGCGCGCCCGCAGAAAGTAACTCGTCGGCGCTAAAGTCAAAGCCGGCCTTTTTGGCAACTTCGACAACGGCGTCGGCCTGAGCCTTTACGGCTTTTGCGATTTCGGCCTCATTTTTTTCTGTGGCCGCCTTCAACTGCTTTTGCAGGTCCGCGTTCTTTGAAACTTCCTCAAAGAACTTTTTGACATTTTCCTTTGCCATTTTATGGCCTCCTTATCAATGCCGCTGTTCGCGCGCGTTAGTTAACAAGCGCGAATGTTGCGGATTATGCGGCAATCAAGCAATTATTGGTTTGCATAAAATTTAATTGCCGCTAATTCAGACGATAAACTTTTAAAACGGGCGGTAAAAAAAGAAAAAAAAACTTGCGCAATCAGAAATGGCGCGCTAAAATGTTCCTGTATTAAAGAAAGTTTTATGAATAAAGTGGAACAAACAAACGCCTATGCTCATATAGGGAGGAGCGGCGATGCCTCCCCTTGATTGCGAGCGAATTTGGCTTGATTACAAAGACCGCGTGAGCGGCTACATTTTCTCCCATGTGTCAAACAAAGAAGACGCGCAGGACTTGATTTCTTCTGTCTTCGCAAAACTCGTTCAAGCCGCTTCGTCTTACCGCGGAGACCCCAAGCACGTTTCAAGCTTTGTTTACAGAACCACGCAAAATCTTGTCATAGACTATTACCGCTGCAAAAAAAATCTCAACGAATTGCCGGAAACGATAAAAGCGGCGTCGGCGGTGGAAGACGATTATTTTAAGCAAGAGACGCTTGACCGCTTGGCGGAGGCGTTGGAGCGGCTTCCAAAGTTTGAGCGCGACATAATCGTCCTTCACTATTACAAAAGCCTTTCCCTTCACAAAATCTCGGAGAGAATGCAAAAAAACTACGAAAAAATAAAATGGGCGCATAGGCGCGCGCTTGCTTTCTTAAAAAATAAATTTAAGAATTTTGAATTGTAAAAGGAGCTAAAAGCAAAATGGCAGGTTCGGAAGGTTTGTTCAGAAAAAAGGCGTTGCAAAAGCTTTCTTCGCCGGAGCAGTTGGACCAAACAATCACAGTCATAAACTTGCAGGGCTGGATCGGCCTTTGCGCTTTGGGAGCGCTTTTGGCGGCGGTCTTTGTTTGGTCGTTTGTAGGCTCCATTCCCGAAAAGGTGAACGGAAGCGGCGTCCTTATAAATTCCAGCGGCCTTTTGAGCGTGACATACAATTCCGGCGGCGTTGTAAAGGACGTCTTTCTAAAAAACGGCGAGGAAATTTTTAAAGGCCAGGTAATCGCGCGAATCGAGCGCCCGGACTTGATGGAGCAAGTAAAGCTGGCCGCGCAAAAGTTGGAAAACCTGCAAAGCCGCTACGAGGCCGACTCGCAGCTTTACCTAAAAAGCGCCGGCCTCACCGACAAAATGTTGGCCAAAAACCAAGCCGACCTTAATTCGCAAATCAAGACGCTTGAGTCGCAAATCATCGACGCGCAAAAAAAAGAGCGAGAGATGAAAGATTATTTTGAAAAAGGCTTGATTACAAATTCGGACTACCTTGAGGCGCGCAACACGCTCTTTAACCTTCAGCGGCAAAAGCAGGAGGCGGAACGGCAAGTTTTAAACGCCGGCGTTGACCGCATAAAAACAAACGGAACTTCAAACCAGCAGCTTCTTTCCTTGCGCCAGCAAATCGACGAGGCCCAGACGCAGCTGGACATTCAGCAGCAAAATTACGAAACGGCCACAAGGGTCGTGTCTTCCGAAAGCGGAACAGTATACGAAGTTTCAATCGCAAAGGGCGCCTACATTTCGCCCGGCTCCACCATCGCCGTGATCGAGCCTTTTTCAAGCGACGGCTCCACCCTTGTGGCGACAATGTTCTTTGCCGGAAAGGACGGCAAGAGAATCCATACCGGAATGAAAATCGACGTAAGCCCTTCCACCGTAAAGCAAGAGGAATACGGCTACATTCAGGGAATCGTAACCTACGTTTCAAAATACCCGGCCTCGCCGCAGCGCCTCCAAGCCATCTTGCAAAACCAAAATTTGGCGCAAAGCTTTTCGCAATTGCAAGCGCCAATCGAAGTTACTGTGCGGCTCATTCCCGACACAAAGACCGCAAGCGGCTACAAGTGGTCGTCGTCAAAAGGCCCCGACGAAAGTTTGGAAACAGGAATCCTTTGTTCTGGCGCGGTGACCGTGACCAGCCGAAAGCCAATCTCGCTTGTAATTCCGCTCATAAAGAAAAAGGCGCTGGGCATAGGGGAATAATCGATGAAAGTTTTTCCGATAAACACGCGCCAAAAAACTCCGACGATTCTTCAAATGGAAGCGGTGGAATGCGGCGCGGCCAGCCTCGCGATGATTTTGGGCTACCACGGCTCATTCATTCCGCTAGAACGTTTGCGCGTCGAGTGCGGCGTTTCCCGCGACGGCTCAAAGGCTTCAAAAATAGTTTTGGCCGCGCGCCGCCTTGGCCTTGAGGCTAACGGATACAAGCGCGACATCGATGGCCTTAAGGACGCCACCTTCCCCGCGATAATATTTTGGGACTTCAACCACTTTGTGGTCTTGGAAGGCTTTAAAGGCGGCAAGGCCTACATCAACGACCCGGGCAGCGGAAGAAGAACGGTCACTTACGACGAATTTGACAGCTCCTATACCGGCGTAATCTTGGAATTTTCCAAGGGCGAAAATTTTGTGAAGCAAGGCAAAAAGCCATCGATTTTTACCGCGCTTCGCCGCCGCGTGGAGGGAATGGAATCGGTTCTTCTTTATGTGGTTTTGCTGGGCCTTTTTCTTTTAGTCCCCGGCTTTGTCGTTCCGGCATTCAGCCGATTCTTCGTAGACTCAATTCTAGTCGCAAAGCTGAACGGTTTTTTAAAGCCGCTTTTAATCGCAATGGGATTGGCCGCGCTTTTGACCGGCGCCTTCACTTGGCTCCAGCAATGGATTTTAACGCGCTTCCACATTAAGCTTGCGCTTTCGTCGTCGGCAAAATTTTTGAACCACGTGCTCAAGATGCCGGTGGAATTTTTCGCGCAGCGCATGCCCGGAGAAATTTGCAACCGCCTGCTTTCAAACGACGTTGTTGCGGCGCTTATTTCAACAAAGCTTACGGGAGCGGCGGTCAACCTTATTTGCGTGTTTTTTTACGGAATCTTGATGCTGCGCTACGACGTTCCTCTTACGCTCTTGTGCGTTGGAACTTTGGCCGTAAACTTTTTTGTCTTGTGGCTTACATCGGAACCAGTCAAGCTTGGAACCTTTAAGGCGCAAATGGAATTAGGAAAGCTTTATGGCCACACGATGAGCGGAATCAGCATGATAGAAACGCTCAAGGCGTCCGGCTTGGAAAACGACTTTTTCCAGCAATGGTCGGGCCAGCAGGCAAAGGTTGTTTTGCAAAACCAAAAGATGTCGCGCCTTTCGCAGGCGGTGGCGCAACTTCCGCTTTCGCTCGCGCAAATGCTGAACCTCTTGGTTCTTTCCGTAGGCGCCCTGCGCGTAATGCATGGCGACCTTACGATAGGCATGTTGGTGGCCTTTCAAGTTTTGCAAGGAAGCTTCATGGCGCCGGTTACGCAGTTCCTGCAAATTGCCAAGGAAATCCAGTCAAGCCAAGCCGACATGAGCCGCTTGGACGACGTGATGGACTACCCCGTTCAAAAGCGCTACAAGGACGACTTTGAAAACGACGCGCAAAACCAACAGCCGTGCGAGAGCGTAAAAAAACTGGAAGGCTACGTTTCTCTAAAGAACGTGACTTTTGGCTACGACAAGCTTTCGCCGCCGCTCATTGAAAATTTAAACTTGGAGCTAAAGCCCGGCTCGCGCGTGGCGCTTGTTGGCGGCTCCGGCTCTGGCAAGTCCACAATCGGAAAATTGGTCAGCTCCCTTTACACGCCTTGGAGCGGAGAAATTCTTTTTGACGGGAAAAAAATTTCGGAAATTGAACGGAGCCAATTCAACGCGTCGGTCGCCGTCGTTGACCAAGACATTTTTCTTTTTGAAGGAACGATACGCGACAACCTTACGATGTGGAACAGCAACGAAATGGACGAGGCGGCCTACATCCAGGCGGCCAAGGACGCTTGCATCCACGACAACATAGCGGGGCGGCCGGGCGGCTACTTTAGCAAGGTTGAGGAAGGCGGAAAAAATTTCTCCGGCGGCCAAAGGCAGCGCTTGGAAATCGCGCGCGCGCTGGCCGGAAACCCAAGAATCTTGATTTTGGACGAAGCCACCAGCGCGCTAGACCCAATCACGGAACTTACCGTTGACCAAAACATTCGCCGCCGGGGCTGCGCGTGCGTCATCATCGCGCACCGCCTTAGCACGATTCGCGACTGCGACGAAATAATAGTTTTGGACCGCGGAAAAATAATGCAGCGCGGAACGCACGAAGAGCTTGTCAAGCAAAAGGGCTTGTACCAAGAATTGATTAAAACGATGTAGGCGGAATTTTATGGCGACAAAAACTTTAATATCAAACAGCGTTCCCTTTGAATTTCCAAAAGACGCTCTCTTTTACCGCGTCGTCCAAGGAAACGCCTATCTTTTTGCCGTGGAAAAACTGCAAGACGGCTTGGATAGCGCGCGAACGGAAATCGCAAGCTACAAGGAGGGCGACTACATCCTTTGCCTTCCGCCCGGAAAAAATGTCCGCTTTGTCCTTACGGGAACGCTGGGCGCGCAAATAGAAAAAGCCGGCATGACAGCCTTCAAAGGAAAGGACGGCGACGCGGCGCTGCAAAAAGCGCTCCAAAACGCTTCCGCGCTATTGCTTCGCGGGCTTGGCTATAAAGAGAGCTTTGACGCAATACTAAAAGCAAAGAGCAGAGAAAAGGCCGTCCGCGAATACGCGCAAAATCTTTCCAAGGAACTGCTTGCAATCCGCGTCGCCGACTTGATGGACGAAAGCCGCGCGGCCGCGCAAAAAACGCGCGCCAACGACGAAGCATTTTCGCAAGCGCTGGAAGACATCGCCGGCGTTGTTTACGAAAAAAAATCCGAGCGAAAAATCGACGGCGATCAAAGCGCGACCGTAAAAACCGCGCGCCTTGTGGCCGGCTACAGCAACATGGCGATTCAAGGCGTTCAAGACAAAACATACGACGGCGAGGACGGCCTTGTGGAGCTTGCCAAAGACAACAATGTCCGAATGCGCGCGGTCACGCTAAAAAGCGCTTGGTGGAAAAACGACAACGGCGCGCTTTTTGGCTATTACGCCGCCGACTTGCAAAACGAAAACCCGCCGCTAGAGCCGACCGCGCTCATTCCCGAAAAATGGGGCGGCTACCTTTGCGTCCTTCCGCAAAGCGAAAAGAGCGTAAAAGTCACGCAAGAAGTCGCAGAGCATTTGCAGAGGGGCGCCTTTATGTTCTACAAGCCCTTCG
The DNA here is from genome assembly GCA_902799965.1 of uncultured Spirochaetaceae bacterium. Taxonomy (GTDB): domain Bacteria; phylum Spirochaetota; class Spirochaetia; order Treponematales; family Treponemataceae; genus Treponema_D. The sequence goes on along the minus strand of CADCCO010000066.1, from coordinate 734 downwards.
CGGACAAAAGCGTTTCAGTCAAAGAGCTTCTTAAGTTCGCCTTTTCTTCAAGCAAAATGCCGCAGGACATTTTATTGTTCGTCGCGCTGGGATTGGCGAGCGCCCTGGTCGGCCTTTTGATTCCGCTTTTGACAAAAGTTTTTGTAGACTCTATAATTCCGCAAGCGGCAAAAAACATGTGCTTGCAAATAACTTCTCTGGCCTTGTTGTGCGTTTTGTCCGCGATGGCTTTTGACTTTATAAAAGCGCTCGCCATGACAAGAATGGAGGCGCGGTCGGATTCCGTTTTGCAGGCGGCGGTGATGGACAGGCTTTTAAAGCTTCCGACCGGTTTTTTTAGGGACCTTTCCTCCGGCGATTTGGCGCAAAAAGTTTTGTCGATTTCGCAAATTCATGAAATCATATTTTCAACAATCATAACAAGCGGAATGACGGCGGTATTTTCGTTGGTGTATCTCATTCAGCTTTTTAGCTACAGCAAGTACCTTTTAAAATGGAGCCTCTTGTTCTGCCTTGTTTCTGTCCTTGTCACAGTCTTTGTGGCATTCTTCAAATACAAGTGGCATAAGGACATCATCGACTCAACGGTAAAAATTTCGGGAAAGCTTTTTGAATTCATAACAGGCGTGAACAAGCTTGTGATGACCGCTTCCGAAAAGCGGGCCTATTCAATTTGGGCAAAGCTTTTTTCAAAGCAAACCAAGGCGGAAAAAAACGCCAGCGCTTACAACATA
>CADCCO010000065.1 GCA_902799965.1 uncultured Spirochaetaceae bacterium | reverse complement strand
TGGCGCAACACGATTACCGGCCAGGCCAGCGAAAAATTGACGGACTTGTTCAACTTCCCAGTGCCGGAACGTTGGAGCGCCTCGCACTTGTACCAAGCGATTTTAAATGGAGAGAAGCACGTTCCGCAAATCGCGAGCATTAACACGCTGGCGGGCTGGGTTCACTTTAAGCTTAGCGGCCAAAAAGTTTTGGGAATCGGAGACGCGTCGGGAATGTTCCCGATTGATTCAGCGATAAAAAATTACGACAAAAAAATGCTGGCCGCCTTTGACAATCTTGTGGCCGACAAAAACTTCCCTTGGAAGCTGGAATCAATCTTGCCGCGCGTTTTGCTTGCGGGCGACAACGCTGGAACGTTGACAGAAGCGGGCGCGAAATTTTTGGACCCCACAGGAACCTTTGAAGCCGGCTGCCTCCTCGCTCCTCCGGAAGGCGACGCTGGAACGGGAATGGTCGCGACAAACAGCGTTGCGGCCAGAACCGGAAACGTCAGCGCGGGAACTTCAGTCTTCGCCATGGTCGTTTTGGAAAAGCCCTTAAAGGCCGCGTACAAAAACCAAATAGACATTGTCCAGACCCCGGACGGTAGCGCCGCCGCAATGGCCCACGCCAACAATTGCACCGGCGAATACGACAAGTGGATAAAATTGTTCGGAAGCGCCGCCACGGCCTTGGGCGCCAATTTTTCAAAGGGCCAGCTTTACGACACTTTGCTGGGATTGGCTTTAAACGGCGACAAAGATTGCGGCGGCTTGGTTCCTTACAATTACATTTCGGGCGAGTCGATTACCGGCTTTGCAAGCGGCCGCCCGCTTTTTGTAAGGACGCAAAACGCAAACTTCACTCTGGAAAATTTCATGCGCGCGCAATTGTTCACCGCGCTGGGAGCCTTGCGCGCCGGCATGGACATTTTGTTTGAAAAAGAAAAAGTCGCGCTGGACTCGCTTACGGGGCACGGCGGCTTCTTTAAGACTGCCGGCGTGGGCGCCAAAATCATGGCGGCGGCAATGCATACGGCCGTAAGCTCGATGAAGACCGCCGGAGAGGGCGGCCCTTGGGGCATGGCGATTTTGGCGGCCTACGCTTCCGACAAAAAGGGAATGAGCCTTGGCGATTGGCTTAACAAGGTTGTCTTTGCCAGCGCGGAAGTCACAAAGACCGCTCCCGACGCCGCCGACGTTGAAGGCTTTAACAAATTCTTTGCCAACTACAAAAAAGGCTTGGCGGTTGAAAAGGCCGCCGTCGAGAATTTAGATTAATAGCGGCGAATTGTTTGCAAGCCTAAAACGCGCCGCGCGAACGGCATCATAGGAGGACTAAAATATGTCAGCGTATCAGTCATTAAAGGAAGAGGCCTACGAGGCCAACATGCAAATACCGGCGCAACATTTGGCGCTTTACACTTGGGGAAACGTCAGCGCCTTTGACAAGGACAAGGGCGTCTTCGCCATCAAGCCGTCGGGAGTTCCCTACGAAAAGCTTGCGCCCGACTCGATGGTCGTACTTGACCTTGAAGGAAAGCGCGTTGAGGGAAACCTCAATCCGTCGAGCGACACGCCGACGCACATTGTTTTGTACAAAAAATTCGCGGTGGAAGGCGGCGCCAAAATCGGCGGAATCATCCACACGCATTCGACGGCGGCGGTCTCTTGGGCGCAGGCGCTAAAAGCCGTTCCGCTTTTTGGAACTACCCACGCCGACCACATCCAGACCGCCGTTCCCTGCACGCCCTACCTTTCAAAAGAAATGGTGGAAAGCGACTACGAGCGCGAGACCGGCAATGCGATTGTCCAGCATTTTGAAGGCTTAAAGCTGAACCCCGCCGAAGTGACGATGGTTTTGGTCGGCGGCCACGGACCCTTTGCCTGGGGAAGCGACGCGCAAAAGGCCGTCTACAACGCCGCCGTCTTGGAAGAAGTTTGCAAGATGGCTCTTAACACGCTGGCGATAAATCCCGGCGCGCATCCGCTCCCGGACTACATCATAAAAAAGCACTACGAGCGAAAGCACGGACCAAACGCTTATTACGGACAGAAGTAGGAACGGTCAAGGCACGCTTCGCTCAAGGCCTTGACTCGTTCCTTTTGCGGCGCGGAAAAATTATCGCGCCGCAATAAAAAAAAACGCGGCAGTTGCCGCGGTTTTTTTTGCCTTGCTAATTTTTTGCAATCTTTACAATCAAGTCGCGGAGGGATGAGCGGAGGTCGGGGGAAAGCTTTTCAATCGCGCTGATGATGTCCTTGTTTTTGCGGTAAAGGAACTGTTCTTCTTTTTTGGACGCCGTCGCCGCTGAGATTTTTTTTCCGCCGTCGTTTCCGAAAACTAAATACTCGATTGGAACGTCAAGCCTTTCCGCGATTTTAAGGGCGATGTCCGCGCTGGGAACGCTTCCTAGCGCGACGCCGTTGTGTATGCTGGAATACGAGATTCCCACTTGAGCCGCAAATTCCTTGCGGGGAATGTCCTGCCGGTCAAGCAAGTCAAGAACTCTTTCCCAAAAATTGCCGTCCATTCTTATATAATACAATTATGTTTTAAAATATTTTATTATTGACATATATATATTAGAATAATATAATTATGTTATTGATAAAATGTTTTTGCGCTTTCACAAAAACAAAAAGAGAGGTGTCATTATGAAAAAGATTGGATTGGCGCTGGCCTTTGCCGCCGCCATTGCCTTGTCATTCGCAGGTTGTTCAAACAGCTCTGACAATTCTGCGGCTTTGGCTCTTCTTGCCGTCGGAGCGGGAAACAACGGCAATTCGCAAATTCCAGCGGAATCTGCTGGCGACGCAAACGCGGCCATCGCCGAAACAAGCGTCATTAAGGCTGAAGCCGTTGAAGGCGGAATTAAGTTTACCATCAAACCCTTTTCCAGAGCTGTGAGTAATCCTTTTATTCGCGTCTGCGGCACTGGCGCTGAGAGCAGCGAGGTCAGGCTTCATCCTGACTGGGCGGACGGCAGCGTCGCTTGGACATGCCTTTATCCTTATGTTACCGCCGGCAATTCTTACTGGATTGCTTTGCAGGCTGACTCTGGTTTGGCTCAACAAACGCTTCAGCTTAAGGCTTCATCTGGACTAGGAGCGATTCCCAAAGAAGGAAGCGTGTCGGTTACGGTTGCTGCGGACAAGATTTCGGCGACTGTAAATGATTATGCCATTGCCGATAAAATACCCGGAGGAATAGACGGCTTGACAAACAAGCGGACTTTACTTGGTTTTTTTGCAGGAAGAGGCTGGGTGCCGGCGGAGAATTTATGGGATAGTGCGTATATAACGGATTTCTATATGGACATGTTTACGACAACATTGAATATATCCAATACAGACCCAGTGTACGCTAACATAAAGACCAATATGACAGGAACATACAACGGAAAACCATTGTATGTCCAAAGTTTCTATTGTTTTAAGAAAAACGGAATCCCTGCGGAAATTCGCATTTGCTGTTGGGAAACTCGCTTGCAGCCTAACGAAATGGTTTGGAATTAATTTCGCTTTCCGCTAGTCAGATTTAATATTAACAAAAGAGGCTCCGTTTTGCGGAGCCTCTTTTGTTTTGCGCTTGTTACTTTGGCCGATACTGCATTCGCGCGTAGCGGCTGTTGCGTTCCGACGGAAGCTTTTGAAGCTCAAAGTCGTCCTTTAGGTAAAGGATAATGTCGGAAAGCTTTCTAAAGCCGTAGTCCAGGGTGTCAAAGCCTGGGTCTTGGCGCTTGAAGAAGTTTCCGGCGGCGCTGACGTCGGCCCAGCCGTCTTCGGCGGCGTACTTTTCGTAGGCGTTGGTCAAGAGCTTGAAGATTTTCCTAAATTGGCGGTCGGTCATTTTGTCGCCGGGCGATTTTCTAAAGAAGGCGCTGCGGACTTTTGTCACCTTGTGCTTGGCCTTTGAGTCGTCGGCCTTTTCTTCGGCATCCTCCTCCTCGTCGTCGGTCAAGTTTTCAATGTAGATAAAGTCGTCGCAAGCGTTTACGAATGACGGCGGAGTTTTTTTCTGCCCCACGCCAAAAACGTAAATCTGGCTTTCGCGCAATCTTGTGGCCAATTTTGTAAAGTCCGAGTCGCTTGTGACAAGCGCGATTGAGTCGTACTTGTCGGTGTAAAGCAAGTCCATCGCGTCGATGATCATCGCCGAGTCGCTGGAATTTTTTCCCTGCGTGTAGGCGAACTGCTGGATTGGAATGATGGCGTTGTCGTTTAGGTCGCGCTTCCAATTCTTTAAGTGCTCCGAAGAAAAGTCTCCGTAAGCGCGCTTGGTTATGATGTGGCCGTGAACGGCGATTTCCTGCAAAATCAATTTTAGTTTTTTTCCGGGCGTGTTGTCCGCGTCAATCAAAACGGCAATGCTTTTTTCGCTTGTTTCTTCCATATATAATCTCCGTGGGGAAGTATAGCGCAAACGCGCGCGGGGTTCAATGTGGCTAGACTAAAGTTCCGCCATAATGTAAACTGAGCCACTGAGGCATTTATGAAAAAATTTGTTGGTTACGAAAAAGGCGTTAATTTTGGCGGATGGCTTTCGCAGTGCTCGGAATACACGGACGAGCATTATAAGACCTTCATTGTTGAAAGCGATTTTGAAAAGGTTGCGGCATGGGGAGCAGACCATGTTCGCGTGCCGGTTGACTGGCAGGTTTTTCAGCGCGAGGACGGCTCGTTTATCGAGAGCGGTTTTGCTTACGTTGACAACGCGATTTTGTGGGCGAAGAAAAACAAGCTTAATTTGATTTTGGACTTGCACAAAACTTTGGGCTATTCCTTTGACGCTGGCGAAGACAAGAATAATTTTTTTGCAAACGAAAAGCTCCACGCGCATTTTTACGCTTTGTGGGAAGAGTTCTCCAAGCGCTACGTTAAATACGAAGACATGATGGCCTTTGAGCTTTTGAACGAAGTCACATCTCCGTCTTACAGTGACGCGTGGAACAAAATTTCCGCCAAGGCGATTGAGACAATCAGAAGACATTCAAAGACGATAAAGATTTTGATTGGCGGCTATTGGAACAATTCGATTGACGCGCTAAAAGATTTGCTTCCGCCCGCCGACGAAAACATCGTCTACAACTTTCACTGCTACGACCCGCTTATGTTCACGCACCAAGGCGCGCCTTGGGTGGCGGGTATGCCGCACGGCTTTAGGCTGGGATATCCGACGACCTATAAAGAGCACGACGACGCGGCGCGGTCTTGCGGCTTTCCGGATTTTATCAGCCATGCCGAGGACGAGTCAAAAACTTACGGCCCGGAATATTTTGTCAAAAAGTGGCAGGCTGGAATCAAGGTTTGCCAGGAACGCGGCGTTCCCCTTTACTGCGGCGAGTACGGCGTTATCGACCGCGCAAGCCCAGAGCAAACGCTGGCCTGGTACAAGGACATCAACGCCGCTTTTAACGAATGCGGAATCGGCCGCGCCGCCTGGAGCTACAAGCAAATGGACTACGGCCTAAGCGACGACCGCATGAAAGGCGTGATTTCGGAATTGGTGAAGTATCTTTAGGACTATGGAATATAATTTTTACGGCTGGCAGGACGCGGATTGCGCTCCGGTAAATCCGGCCTATTCAAAAATAAAAAATCCCCGGCACTTGTACGACTTGCTTTGCGGAATTTGGAGCGCGCAAACTTGCGCCCCGCGAATGAGGCAGGACTGGACGCCGGAAAATAAAACTTTGGGCCAGTGCTCAATCACAGCCTTTTTAGCGCAAGACGTTTTTGGCGGAAAAGTCTACGGCATCCTTCGCGATGGTGGAAACTACCACTGCTACAACGTCGTTCCAACCGCAAACGGCGACTGCGTCTTTGACCTTACCAGCGAACAGTTTGGCGACGAAAAGCTTTGCTACCAAAACAACCCCGAACAGTTCCGCGACGTTCACTTTGCAAAGGAAGAAAAGCGCCTTCGCTATGAGGCGCTTAAAGCGGAGTTGGAGAAGAGGATGGAGAAACTATAGTTATGCCACAAGAAAAACGCGACGTGAAAATACACGGAATCTACAAACACTTTAAGAACAAATATTACATCGTCGAGGACGTTGCCTTCCATTCCGAAACAAAAGAGGAATACGTGGTCTACCGCCGCCTTTACGGCGACAATTCCCTTTGGATTCGCGAAAAGACCATGTTCCTGAGCGAAGTTGACCACGCCAAGTACCCCGACGTTCAGCAAAAATGGCGCTTTGAGTTAGTGGAGGAAGTTTAGCTTCCTTCTGGGCGTTCCCGCTTAGGCGGCAAAGCCGCCGTCGCGGTCGGGCTTTTCGGGGTTCCGCGCTAGCCGCGCTCCATTCCTTCGCTTCCGCTTCGGAACAGCCCTTTCAGGGCTGCCCCTACAATCCCTAACGTTGAGGTAGGAAAGCGGAATATGAATAGCGAAAATCAAGAATGTATGGTATAATGGATAAAGTAGGAGTGCTTTGAAATATGAATTTTAAAGATTTCAAGAATGAGATAAAAAAGCAGATAGCAAAATATGATAATTTTGAAATCACACAAATAGGTTCTGGATTTGTATGGATTGGAAAAAAAAACGGAAAAATTGGTAACTGGTCATGTCATTATGAAATCATAAAAGAAAGCGACAAACTTTTTGCCGATATTCACTTTGAAAATAAACGAAAAAACGATTTTCTTAATGTTGCAAAGTTAGTATATGAGGAAAATCCACATCATAAAAAAGGCGTCAGATTAAATCAAAACGGATTTATAATTGAAGAGGAGTCAATTGGAAAATGTTTCGGCTTGTTCGCTGAAGCTGATTCAAAAATAGGCTCTGAGTTAGAAATAATTGAGAATGAGTTATATAATCAAGCAATAGACAATCTTATTTCTGAGTATAAGAATTTATTGTTTGCAAATCCACAGCTTGCTATAATTGATGAAATCTATAAATGGGAGCTCATAGAAAAATGTCAAAAAGCAGATACAAAAACTCTTATAAATGAAGTGAAAAAGTCAAATTTAGTTTATGCTTCAAATGTTGGTACAATGTATACTGCTTTATTAAAAGAAGTTCCAGAAACTGCAACTAAAATCATTGAAGACTTGATTTCGGAAAATCAAAATTTACAAGAGCGTATTGAAAATTACCAACAAAGTCTTATAAAAGTTTGTGAAGAAAGAAATTTGCAAAAAGTTTGTGTAAAAGACGAGAGAACAGCGCTTACTTTTTTGACTTGTAAATATCCTGAAAAATATACTTTTTTCAAACCCAGTGTGTATGATTCTTTATGCGAGAGACTTGAACTTTCCAAAAGCTCAGGTTTTGTTCGCGTTTTTCATTATATATCTATAATTGAAGATATTGCTAGTAAAATTGTAGTTGATAATGACCTCACAAGTAAATTAAAAGAGTATCTTGGGAGTCATCAGTTTTATGGCAAGTTAATAGCTCAAACTTTACTGTGGGTATGTTTACCTTCAAAAGACGATACGGAGGAAAATTGTATTATGAATGAGGCTTTGTCAGAAAATTTGGCTGATTTGCTTAAACAAACACATAACCTAATCTTGCATGGGGCTCCTGGTACGGGAAAAACTCATCTTGCTCGCGAGATTGCAAAAGAAATGGACGCTGAAGTCGGCTTCGTGCAGTTTCATCCTTCTTATGATTATACGGATTTTGTAGAAGGCCTGCGTCCTATAAATGATGACAACGGCGGGCAGATTGGCTTTGTGCGAAAGGACGGTGTGTTCAAGAAGTTCTGTAAAAAGGTCATAAAAGAGACTGTTATGGATTTTTTGTTTTCAGCATGCAATGATAAACGGAATATTAAAGCTTATAGAGAGGAAGGGTATGGTAACTACCAAGATCAATATACTTTTTCAATAAAAAGCATAAATGAAGATGATAATTGTATAAAAATTCAACCGATAGGGGATATTCATGGAGCTATGCTTAAGGAGATTGATTTGAAAATACCGTATTTATTTTCTCTTGTCTGTTCGCGCAAAACAATTAAAACAAAAGGTGATGTAAAAACATTTTTTCAAGATATACCGGAGCATTCCGAATTATACTATTTTACATTATTAGGTGAAATAAAAAAAACTGAAAAAAAGCCTTTCGTCTTCATCATCGATGAAATCAATCGTGGGGAAATAAGTAAAATCTTTGGTGAATTGTTCTTCTCAATTGATCCTGGCTATCGTGGAAAAGATGGTCTTATTCAAACGCAATATCAAAATCTTGTGCCGGAAGGCGATACTTTCAGCGAAGGCTTTTATGTTCCAGAAAATGTCTACATCATCGGCACAATGAACGACATCGACCGCAATGTTGAGAGTATGGATTTTGCTTTCAGGCGGCGTTTTACTTTCAATGAAATCAAAGCAACTGATACGCAGCAAGATATTTTAGCGGGGTTGGATGATTCAATCAGAGAAGAAGCAATTAATCGCATGAATTCCTTGAACGATGCAATTTCAAATATCGAAGGGCTTTCTTCCGCTTACCACATCGGCGGTGCTTACTTTTTGAAACTTAAAGATTTTGAAGTTTCGGCAGAAGAAAAATTTGCTCAACTCTGGAATTATCATCTTGAAGGGCTTTTGCGTGAGTATCTTCGCGGAATGGAAGACTCTGAATCAAAACTTGAAGATTTGAAAAAGGCTTATAATTTGGACGAGTAGGCTTAATGAATCTTTGCACGACAGATAATAACTGTGGCGTGGCATTTACAAGTTTAGTTTCTAAAAAGGAGCCTGTAAGACAAAGCGACTATCAGAATCTGAACAAAATTGCGAACGCCACGGTTGAAGAGCTTACAAAGAACAATCCTTCTCTTTTGATTTTTCCGCAAGCGCTTGGCTCTTATGACGACGGCATTGATGAGCAGATTATCTTTAATTTGCACGGAAATTCGGATGATCTTGAAAAAGTTACATTAAAAACTGGCAATCTGATAGGCTTTATCGGAATCGGTGACACTCATCTTAAAATCGCTTCGCGGTTTTCTAAAGAAGATGAGCATGATTTTTTTATGCACTATATGTTGCAGAAAGTCTTTTCGATAAATCTTTTTGATTGGGAACATCAAGATTCAGATGGTGAACTTGATTTATTGATGTTCGCCTTTCCAAAGTTGTTAAGAAAAGCTTTGTCGCAAGGACTTTTTAAGCAATATCAAACTTTCAAGCGTAATGACGCAAACGTAAAAGGCGTTGTCGATGTAAGCCGTCATATCCGGCAGAATATGCCTTTTGGCGGAAATATTTCATATAACAGCCGGGAACGCACTTTTGATAATGCCGTAACTGAGCTTGTCCGCCACACAATCGAATATATAAAGACTAAACCATTTGGAAAAGAACTACTCAACAGCAGCAACGAAACAAAAAAGTGTGTGCAGGAAATTCTTGAGGCAACGCAAAACTACAATCTTCAGAGCCGCGAAAAGGTGATTGCGCAAAATCTAAAGCCGATAACTCATCCGTATTATATCGCATACAAGCCGCTTCAAAAGCTTTGCCTTTCGATTTTACGCCACAAGAAAATTGGTTTTGGAAATGCAAAGAATAAAGTGTACGGAATCTTGTTTGACGGCGCGTGGCTCTGGGAAGAATATCTTGCGACAGTTTTAGTTCCAGCAGGATTCAGGCATCCGAGAAATAAAGAAAATCGAGGCGGACTAAGAATGTTTTTAAATGATATTGATGAAAATAATTTTGATAAAAATTATCGCCGTATTTATCCAGATTTTTACAAGTCAGACGAGTGCATTTTGGATGCCAAATATAAACGATTGAACAATAGTGTTTGTCGCGAAGATTTATACCAAATAGTGACTTATATGCACACTATGAAAATCGATAATGGCGGTTTCTTGTATCCGAAAGAGGTTGATTCAGCGGATGATTCTGTAAATTTGTTTAATAGCAAATATAAACTTGCAGGCCATGGCGGCACAGTCGCCACATATGGCGTGCCGATTCCTGTAAGAGATAGCTATAAGGATTTCGTATCTGCGATGAACGAAATAGAAAAAAATATTTCATTAAGTTTCTAACTTAATTCCATTTTCATTCAATTGTGATATAATATCCCAAAAGGAGCGCGAAGATGCCCAAGAAAAAGGAAAACGAGATTACAATACACAGTTCCGCGGCGGAATATCTTACTTATGTGGCCGCGTCAGGAGACAACCCGCAAAGCTTTGAAATGCGTTATGAGGACGAGAATATTTGGCTTACGCAGAAAATGATGGCGGCTTTGTATGATGTTGAAGCGAATACAATAAACTATCACATAAAGAAAGTTTTTGAAGATTCAGAATTGGAAGAGGGGGCAACTATTCGAAATTTTCGAATAGTTCAAAATGAGGGCGGCCGTCAAGTTTCCCGCGAGGTCGCGCATTACAATCTTCAAATGATAATCGCCGTTGGGTTCAAAGTGAACAATGAGCGGGCGGTTCAGTTTAGAAAATGG
>CADCCO010000064.1 GCA_902799965.1 uncultured Spirochaetaceae bacterium | reverse complement strand
AACATTCACCGTCGCCGTCTTTCCTTTTGGAATGACTACCGCGCAGCTTGTTTTGTTCAGTTCCACATTGTCAAGAACAACATTCGCTCCGACATTCTCTCCGCGGGAACTGCAGGACTCCGCGAAAAACGCGACGCAAAACGCAACCGGAAAAATCACGGCCGCGCGAAAATTGGCGGCAAATCTAAAATACTTTTTCATTTTTTCCTCCGCCGCCATTATAAGGGCGAGTTTTTTCTGCTGTCAATTTATGATTTTGACGCATGTTGCGCCGATTTTGACACTAGCAAAACAATGCGGAGCGTTGTATAATGCCCTTATGGCAAACGAAATTTTTAACGACGACACAATTTATATAATCGACTCATACGGCCTGATTTACCGCTGCTACTTCGCCTTTACAAGCCCAAGACATTGATCGCCGCCCTTGACTCAAAAGGAAAAACCTTCCGCCACGAAATGTACAAAGAATACAAGGCAACGCGCCCCAAAACTCCCGAAGACCTCCACGCGCAAATTCCGTGGATTGAGGAAGTGTTGGAAGCGCTCGGCGTTCCCAGCTTGCGGGTGGAAGGCTACGAGGCCGACGACGTTATCGCAACTATTACTGCAAAGGCCGTGGCGCAAGGAAAGAGCGTCCGCATTCTTTCCGGCGACAAGGACTTGATGCAATTGGTAGGAGAGCGCGTCCAAATCCTTAAGCCCGACCACGCCGATGTTTGGAAAGTCGTGGGAGCGGAAGGCGTTAAGGCCGAGTGGGGCGTGGAGCCGGCCCTTCTATTGGACTTGCTTTCGTTGTACGGCGACACGGCCGACAACGTTCCCGGCGTTAAAGGCGTCGGCGTAAAAACCGCCTGCAAATTTTTAGACCAGTACGGCTCGCTCGAAGGCATTTACGAACACGCGGACGAAATAAAAGGCGCGATCGGACAAAAAGTTCGCGACGGAAAAGACAGCGCTTTCTTTTCCAAAAAACTCATCACCCTTTGTACGACAGTTCCCGGCGAAGAATTGGAGAACGTCGCGAAGACGCAATTCCACTTTGCCGCCGCCGCAGAAAAATTAAAGAGCTACGAAATTTTCCAAGCGGCGAAAAAATTCGCCTCGCTGGCCGTTGAAGCGGGAGAGACGATTTCCAAGGAAGACCTAGATTTGTCGCAAGACCAAAATAGCGCGGCGGGCCAAGGCGGCCCCGCTTCTGGATCAGTTTCCGATTACAGTTCGCAAGCCAAAAAAGGCGGCGGCTCCAACGCTTTTGGCCGCCCCGGCAGTTTTGGTAAAGACAACGATTCCGCGCAAGACCAAGACGTGCCCGCGCCCATTCCCCTGCGCAAAAACGAGGGCGACTACAAGCCCGTCACAAGCGCGGACGAGCTAAAAAAATTGGTTGACGGCATTTTGGCCTCGCAGCAAAAAGTCGTCGCCCTGGACACCGAAACCGATTCATTAAAAACAAGCGAGGCCGCCCTTTTGGGCTTTAGCCTTTCCAACAAAAACGGCGCGGGCTGGTACGTTCCCGTGGCCTCGAAAGGCGACTCGCTTTTTGCAAGCGGCTTGTTCAAAGAGCCGGATTGGACGCTCGTTCTCCATAACGCAAAGTTTGACTACGAAGTTTTACGGACAGCGGGCTTGCGCGAGGACGATTGCAAGGCAAAGATTTTTGACACGATGATTGCCGCCTGGCTTTTGGACCCGGACAAAATCGGACATTCACCCTACTCGCTTGAAACGCTGGGCCAAACAAAGCTCGCGCTTGTCGGAATCGAGTTCAAGGACTTGGTTGGCAAGGGACAAACATTCCGCGACGTTCCGCTTGAAAAGGCCGTTCCTTACGCCGCCGAAGACGCGGACTTTACCTTCCAGCTTTACAAAATTTTTCACGACGAATTAAAGCGTAAAAATTTGCTGGAGCTTTTTGAAAAAATCGAAATGCCGCTTATAAAAATTTTGGGCGAGATGATGGAATTGGCGGGAATCCACTTGGATTCGGCGGCGCTTGATTCCTACAACAAGGATTTGCAAAAAGAAATTTCAGCGGCGGAAAAAGAAATCTACAAAGAAGTCGGCCACGAATTCAACATCGCGTCGCCCAAACAATTGCAGGAAGTTTTGTTCACCGAGCGCGGCCTTCCGCACGGAAAGAAAACCAAGACCGGCTACTCCACCGACACAAGCGTTTTGGAAGAGCTTGCCGAGCTGGATCCCGTTCCGGCGAAAATATTAAAGTTCCGCGAGCTTTCAAAGTTGCAGTCAACTTACGTTGAAGCTCTTCCAAAACTTGCCGACAAGCAAGGCCGCGTTCATACTTCCTTTATGCAAACAGGAACGGCGACAGGCCGCCTTTCAAGCCGCGACCCCAACTTGCAGAACATTCCCGTGCGCAACGAGTCGGGCCGCAAAATCCGCTCGGCCTTTACAGCCGTTCCAGGAACGGTCTTGATAAGCGCCGACTATTCGCAAATCGAGCTTGTGGTCTTGGCCCACCTTTCGGGCGACCAAAACATGCGCGGCGCTTTTATCAACGGCGACGACGTTCACAAGGCCACGGCCTCGCTCATTTACGGAGTGCCCACGGACCAAGTCACGCCCGAGATGCGCCGGACTGCAAAGACAATCAACTTTGGCGTAATCTACGGAATGAGCGCCTTCCGCCTTGCCGCGCAGCTTGGCATCCCAAGATCGCAGGCGCAGGGCTTTATCGACAATTACTTTAAGCAGTACGCCGCCATCAGCGCCTTTATCAACGACACGATTAGGGGAGCGGAAGAAAGCGGCCATGTCCAAACAATTATGGGCCGCCGCCGCCGCGTCATGAACATCAACAGCAAGAACAAGGTGGAAAAAGCCGCCGCCGAGCGCATCGCGGTGAACACTCCCGTTCAAGGCAGCGCCGCCGACATCGTAAAAAAAGCGATGCTAGACGTAAGCGCCGCGCTAAAGGAAACAAACAACGGAGCGCGCCTATTGCTTCAAGTCCACGACGAATTGATTTTGGAATGCCCCGACAAGCCTGAGATTGTTGAACAAACAATCGCGCTCCTCCGCCAAAAAATGGAAGGCGCGGTCAAACTTTCGATTCCCCTGCGCGTTTCGATAGAACACGGCGCCAACTGGGGCGAGTTCCACTAAGCGCGGGCGGCGCTTTTTAGGCTTGCAACCGTTTTTTTTGCCGCGCTTCTTGGTCTTACGAAAAGTTTTTTTTCGCGGCGCTTTTATTTAAAGCGCAAAAGCGCTATAATCTTTTTTTATGAACAAGGCCGATGACAGAAAAGCCGCCGTAAAAAAGTTGCGGGCGCTTGTGTATTCGCCCAAGCAGCAAGTCGAAGACTTTAGAAAAAACGTTGACAAAAAATTTTCTCGCCCGCTTCTTCCAAACCATGTAGAATGTTCCGAACAAACCTACGCGAACGTCCAGTGCGACGTTTTGATTCCCGAAATGTATTCTTTGCGCCGCATTATGATTTACGTTCACGGCGGCTCTTTTGTCGGCGGCTCGCGGGCGGCTTGGCGCGATTTTTGCGCCACATTGGCGGCGGCTTCTTCTTGCAGAATTGTCGTTCCCGAATACAGGCTGGCGCCGGCCTACGCTTTTCCCGCCGCGGTCGAAGACTTGCAAAGCGTTTTTAGAAACGTATTTACGGAAGAGCAAGTCGCCTGCTCGCTTGACTCTACGGACGGAAGAACGCCTGAATCGCCGGAAATAATAATAGCCGCCGACGGATCGGGGGCCAGCCAGGCGATGGCCTTGATTCTTTCTTTGCGCGAACGATACAGGGCTTGCATAAAGCAAGTGATTTTATTTTCACCCTGGCTAAGCCTTTCGCCCAACTCGCCGCTTGTCAAAAACAAAAAGGCGCGCGACGAAATTATTTCCGCAGAAGCCTTGCGCAGAAGCGGCGACATTTACACATATTCCGGCAACTTGGAAAACCCGATGGTCTCTCCAATGTTCATCTCAGAAGAAGCGTTGGAAAATTTTCCGCCTGTCTTCATTCAAATGGGAGAAAAAGAAATTCTCCTTGACGACGCGAAGAATTTTCAGAAAACACTGGAAAAAGCTGGAAACGTTTGCCAGCTGGACATTTGGCCAGAGATGATGTTCATGTTCCAAATGGCCGACGAATTTTTGGCGGAATCGCATTTGGCTATAGAAAAAGTCGGAAAGCTTGTCACTTTTCAGCAAGAAGAACGCGACGAACAAACGCGGACAAGAACGCCGGTTTTGGAAAACAGCATAACGGTCGAGGCCTAATAGCAAAATGGAATTGCTCAGTCCCGCCGGAAATTCGCAAAAACTCTACTACGCCTATGCTTACGGCGCGGACGCGGCCTACATCGGCCTAAAGCAATTTTCGCTGCGCGCAAAGGCCGACAACTTTTACGAAGGTGACGTCGAGCGCGTCAACGCGATAAAAAAACAATTCCCGCAAAAAAAGCTTCACTGCGCGCTGAACATAATTTTTCACGACAAAGACATTCAAAATTTTTTGAACAGCGTCGACTACTTCAAGCGCTATCCAATCGACGCCTTCATCGTCCAAGACTTGGGAATCGTTCCCGTTTTGCAAAAGCATTTTCCCGACGCGGCGCTGCACCTAAGCACTCAAGCCAGCTGCGTCAACAGCCAGTCGGTAAAAATGTACAAGTCGATGGGCTTTAGCCGCGTCGTTTTGGGACGCGAAATAAGCTTGAACGAAATTCGCGCGATAAAGGACGCGGTTCCCGACATGGAGCTGGAAGCCTTTGTCCACGGCGCGATGTGCGTGGCCTACGCGGGCCGCTGCCTTATGAGCGCCTATTTGACAAACCGCAGCGCGCAAGCCGGCCTTTGCTCCCACGCTTGCAGGTGGAATTTCAAGTTGAACGCAAACGGCGCGGCCAACGAATCCGGCGCCCGCGACCTTGCCCAAAGCGGAATCTTGGCGCTTAGCGAGCAGACGCGGCCCGACGAATACCTTCCCGTTTTTGAAGGCGAAAATTTCACCGCGATTCTTTCAAGCAAGGACTTGCGCATGGTGGAACACTTGCAAGACCTTAAAGCCGCCGGCGTTGACTCGCTTAAAATCGAAGGCCGCATGAAAAGCATTTACTATGTGGCGCTCGTAACCCGCGCCTACCGCAAGGCCTTGGACGCGCTGGAAGGAAAAATCACGGCGGACGACGCCGCGCCCTTTGTGGCGGAATTGGAAAACGTGGCGCACCGCGAGTCCAACACCGGCTTTTACTACAACGCGGCGGACGCAAACCAAACGGCCAGCGGCGCGAGCGACAGCCCCTATGATTTGGCGGCCACAATCGGCGAACACCTGACAGACGGCGAACTGCAGGAGCTTTTGCAAAAAGGCGCCGCCGCCCAAGCGGAACGCCAGGCCCAGCTTGATTCAATGCATCCCGCCGCCCGCGAAGCGCGACTGAAAGACTATAAAAACAATCCCGAAAAATCGCCGCCTGCGATTGAGGCTAAGCAAGGCTGGTCGGCCTACCGCTACCAGCCGATGAATATGGTCAAGGACGGCCAAGAAATTGAATTTGTAAGCCCCGACGTTACAGCCGTAAAGGGCGGCGGGGATTCTTGGGCTTTCATAAATCCCGAAAGCGGACTAAAGCAGTTTTGGGCTTGCGACGGCCACGACTGCGTTCTTTACACTAAATATGATTTGCAGCCGGGAACGATTGTTCGCGCTAAAGACCCGGAATACATTCCCGGCGTGATTCGCGACACCGGGCGGACAAAAAATGGCGGCGATTAAGGCTGGCCAGCAATTATATTTTTAGAGGTGAAAATGCAAAAAATTCCCGGCGGAAAAATCGCCCCAAAATTGATGGCTCTCGATTTGGACGACACGCTTTTAAACAACAAGCTTTTGATTTCCGACCGAGCGGTGGAGGCTGTCCAAAAAGCCGCCGCCCAAGGCATTTACATAACGATTTGCTCAGGACGCTCGCCAAGCGCGATACTGCCCTTTGTCCGCCGCCTGGATTTGGCCGGAACGAAACAAGGCCGCTACGCGGTCGCGTCAAACGGCTCGGTGGTGGTCGACTTGCACAAGCGCCAAGAAATTTATTCCGCCAAGGTTGGCGGAGACGCTTTGCGGGAAGCAAAAAAGGCGGCGGACAAGCTTGGCCTTCCCTGCCAGGTTTACAGCAGCTCTATGGTTTACGCCAGCGTCGACAACGAGTGGACGCGCATGGATTCCAAGCTGACCGGCGTTCCTTCGGAAACAGTTCCTGGCTTTGACGAATTTCTAAAGCAAGGCTTTGCCAAGATGATGATTCCCGGCGACCCAAAAATTCTAGTGGGCTTGCAAAAAGAGCTGGCCGACCGCTTGCAAGGCCGCGCCGTGGTTTTGATAAGCAAGCCCTACTTTTTGGAAATTCTTCCGCCCAACTGCGGAAAAGGCGAGGCGCTGGAATTTTTGTGCGGCCAGCTTGGAATCAATATGAAAGAAGTGATGGCTTTTGGCGACAGCATGAACGACGAAACGATGATTGTAAAAAGCGGAATGTCGGTCGCGATGTCGAACGGCTTGGACGCGATAAAAGACGCAGCCGCTTACGTCACCCGATTTAGCAACGACCAAGACGGCCTTGCCGACTTTGTTGAACAATTCGTCTTAGTGTGATATTTTATAGACGGAACACTGAGCGTGGACTGTCATGCTGAACTCGTTTCAGCATCTCTATGACAACTTTAAGGAAAAAATTATGGCGTACAAAATTTTCATTGACGGAAAGGAAGGCACAACAGGCCTTAAAATATACGAGCGCTTCGCTGGCCGCAAGGACATCGAGCTTATTCTTATCGACGAAGAAAAGCGAAAGGACCCCGCCGCCCGCGCCGAATGCATCAACGCGTCGGACATAACCTTTTTGTGCTTGCCGGACGCGGCCTCCATCGAAGCCGTCTCGCTTTGCGCCAACCCCAACACGCGCATAATCGACGCTTCCACCGCGCACAGAACCAACCCCGACTGGGCTTACGGCTTCCCTGAACTGTCGGAGGAACACCGCGCCAAAATCGTTTCTTCCAAGCGCGTCGCCGTTCCCGGCTGCTACGCGAGCGGCTTCATCAGCCTGGTTTACCCGCTAGTAAAGCATGGAATAATCGCGCCCGACTATCCGCTTGTCTGCCACGCCGTGAGCGGCTACAGCGGCGCCGGCAAAAAGGCCATCGCCCAGTACGAAGACCCGGGCCGCAATCCAGAATTGGACTCGCCGCGCCAATACGCGCTTACGCAAACGCACAAGCACTTGCCGGAAATGAAAGCGCTTTGCGGCCTAGCATCTGAGCCGATTTTCAATCCTTATGTTTGCGACTACTTTAGCGGAATGACGGTGACGGTTCCCCTTTACGGCCGCTTGCTTGCAAAAAATATGGGCGCGGCGCAAATCCGCGACCAGTTGGCCCAACACTACGACGGCGCGCGCTTTGTGCAAGTGGCGCCGCTGATGGGCGACGGCGTTTTGCCCGAAGCCTTTATTCCCGCCAACACTTTGAGCGGAACCAACAATATGCAGATTTTTGTTTACGGAAACGACGACCGCATTTGCTTGTGCTCCCGCTTTGACAATTTAGGCAAGGGAGCCAGCGGCGCCGCCGTTCAGTGCATGAACATTATGATGGGAATCGACGAAGGAACAGGCCTACGCTGATTTAATCACCGCGCGGGCCTTGCTGACAATGCGCTCCATAGTTTCGTCTTCAATCACTTCGTCTTGGTTTGAGTCAATCATTTTTAAATGCTTCAACAGCTCGGCTACAAGGCTTTCAATTTTTGAAATTTTTTGCTTGGCGTTAAGCGAATAATAAACCTGCGTTCCGTCCTTTCGCGAATCAATTATGCCGGCCGCCTTGAGCACCTTTAAGTGGTGGCTTACCGCCGGCCGCGAAAGGCGGGTTTTTCCGCTAAGCTCAGTCACGTTCTTTCCGTTAGGTCCGGCGTAAAAGAGCTTTAGCAAAATCAGCAGGCGCTCTGAATCAGCAAGAGCCTGAAAAATGGGAATAAAAGCGTGTGTGTTTTTGAACAAGTCTAACAGTTCTTCTTCCTGATTCATAACCGCCTGCCGCCCTTTTTAGAACGTGTAGTTTACGGCAAGCTGAACAAAGCTGTTGTCAAGCCAGCCGTTGAACTCGCTGTATTCGTCTTTGTAAAGGTTGTGGATAATCAAGCCGCTTCCGGTGATTTTCCAGCCGTCGCGAATCTTGAACGAAAGCTCAGGCATTACAATCAAGTCGTAATGCTCGATTCCGTAAATCGCCTTGACAGTCGCCGTGATTTTCTCGTAGTAGAAAGTGTCCTGCAACTGAACGACAATCTTGTGGTTTGTGTGGTAGCCGGCGGGATCGTAGTCAACGTCGTTGGTGTATGTTCCGGGAATTTCCTTAATGCCAAAAGCCTTTACGTTGGCTGTGCCGTTCAAGATGTAAGAACCTGTTCCCTGAACGTTAAGCGTAACGTTGTGGAAAAGGCCCACGTCAAATCCAAAGAGGTAGCCGATGCTGTGGTTGTGAACCCAAGGATCGCTTCCGTCCCAGTCGGCGGTCATGTTGTAAACGCCTTCCGCGCGGATTGTAAAGGGTCCAAGCGCTGTCTGCATGTCAAGTCCAAAAGACTGAACTCTGTCGTAATCCAACGAAATGTCGCCGTAGTACCTAGAAGCCGCCTCAAAGATGTTGGCGAATTTTCTAGCTTGCTTTCCGGCGGCCGTGCCTTCGCCGTAAGCCTTGGCCTGCGCGTCATACTGGTTGTACATTGTGGCGGCGGCCTGCGAGTCGGCGTAAGCCTGGCCGTTGGCGCTGACGCTCTTGTAGCGGCCGTTGTAGTAAGAAACGCCAAAGTCGAACAAGCCAAGCGTAAAGTTAAAGTAGGCGCCAAACTGGCCGTACTTAAGCTGGTACAAGTTAGGATAAAGGTCGTCGGCCTTGAATGAATTCGCCTGCTGCAAGGCCAGCAAAGAAGTCGTGTTCAGCGAAGTCACGTCGCCGTAAGTGATGGAACCGTCAGTGCCGCGGGTAATCGGCGCTCCAAGGGCGGCCATAAGCTGCGACATCTTTACGCCGGTGACCTTTTGAGTAAGCGTGTTGACCTTTGCGGGAACCCACGGGCCTTTTTGCGCGTAAGTCTCGCCGTGCATAATCGGAGTGTAAATTCCTTCAATGCGGAAGCCCAAGGGGCTGTTGTACTGCGCGCGGAACATATATTCCGAATTGCGGCGGTCAAGGTAGTCGGGCATCAAAAAGTCGTAGTAGTTGTTTGAGTTAAAGTTGTCAAGCACGTGCAGCTTGTCGCCCTTTCCCCAAACCACTTTCATTTTACCGGCGCTCAAAACCCAGTTGCCAACGAACAAGTCCGCGCTGAATTCGTCAAGAATCATCTCGTTGTCGTAGCGCAAAGTCTGCTCGTCAAAGCGCAGCTTGGAGCTGAACTTTGTGGCGTTGCCTTCGTAGTCAAAGCCAAGCTTGAGTTTGGCAAGCGGATAAACCGGCGTGTCAAGGCCTTGGATGTTGCTGTTCTCAAAGAACTTTCCAATGTAGCCGCGGCCGCCGACATTAGCGTCTCCGCTGATTTTGAACCTGTCCCAGAATGTAGGCTCGGCTGTTTCTTCGGCTGAAGAATCTTCGCTTCCCCAATCGTCCTGGGCGTAAACGTTCGCGGCAAGCAAGGCGCAGGCCAAGCTCAAGGCGAACATCTTTTTCGTTACAGTCATAGTTTTCTCCTTTTTTATGACGGTTTATTTAGAAACTTTTCCGTTCTGCAAGAAGCCCTTGCTAAAGTAAGCCGGGTTAATCGGCTCGTCAAACTTGAGGCGCTCTTCGGTCATAACAAGCTGAGTCTTGTGGCCTGTCTCAAGGTTTGTCATTTCGTTGACGAGCGGAGTGGGATATCCCTTGATTACCTTAAGGCTCTTTACTTCCAAAACCTTGCAAATCTTTCCGGTCTTCTTGCTGTACATTTCAACGTAAACCGGAACCCAAGTGTCCTTGTCAACCCAAGAAATGCGGTAAGCGTACTGAGCGTCCTTAAGGTCTTTGGGAGTTGACTTTACTTTGGCGCAGTTGGCAAAGCCGTTCTTGGCTTCCTTTTCGGCGAGCAACTCGTGGGTGTCAGCGTCAACGTCGCGAGTTGACATATCGTCGTAAGTGGCGTCGCTTCCCATGAACGAGCTTGAGCCTTGGCTGGCGGCAACCGGGCGGACAGTTCCAACATCGGGCAAGAAGATGAACTTTGTGTCCGGGCCTGAAGCGTTTTCCTTTTGGCTAAAGCGGGTTCCCTTTACGCTGGCGGGAGTGTTGAACTGCATTACGACAGTCGAAAGGCCGCCCTCGTTCTTTCCCCATTCGTCGATGACGCGAACTTCCTTGGCGCCGCTCTTTTCTATCAAAATCATTTGAACCTGGGCGCGAGTGAAAGACGGTTTTTTAACGTCGTCGGCATTCTGCATAACTGTTCGCCCGTCAAGGGCAAAGGCCATCGTTCCAACAGCAAGCGCGGCGGCAACCGCAACAATCAATTTTGTCATTTTCATATCATACCCTCCTTAAAGGCATTATAGTTTTTATTTCTTTTCTTCCTTGGGCTTGATGAATTTGGGGTCGAACGCGTTCAGAACGCCCGGAATTACAGTCATAGCCAAGAAAGAGCTGGAGAACATTACTATGGCCACCAGCAATCCAATGCATCTCAAAATCTGGAACCTTGAGAACAAGAGAACCAAGAATCCTAAACCAACGGCAAGCGCGTTTGTTACAATTCCCAAGCCGCTTACGGCAAAGGTCTTCATAGTGACTTCCTCAACGTTGTCGCTCTTGGCGCGCTCCGCCTTGTAGCTTTCCATAAAGTGAATCGTGTAGTCAATGCCTACGCCGATAGCGACGCTGGCGATGATGCTGGTAACCAAGTCAAGCTGGATTCCGGTAAAGCCCATCGTCATAAAGTTAAGGATGATTGTAAACGCCAGCGGAACCGCGCCAAGCAAACCGGCCACGGGCGACTTGAATGAAATCGCGATGATAAGGAAGACCATAAAGATTGAGAACAAGATGCTGGTAATCTGGCTTGAAATTACCATGTCGGTCATAGACACTTCCATCTCGCCGTTTCCGGTGACTTCCAGCTTGTAGCCGGCGGGAAAGTTGACCTTGGCGTAATCCATCGCTTCGTTGATGATTTCCTTAATCTTGTGGGTGTCGTGGCACCTAAGCTGAACCTGCATGCGGATAGTCTTGGGAGCCAGCTGGTCGTCGCTAAAGCGGTCAAGCGAGCCGCTGTAAAGAAGAAGGTACTGGCTAACCAAGTTGGCCAAGCCTTCGCGGGTGGCGGCAGGATACTTGTCCAAGTCGTAAGGAACTTCGTAGTAGTCGCTTCCGTTAAAGTTGAACTGCTTTTCCAGCTCGGTCATCATGCCTTCCATAGTGGCGTTCTTTCCGCCGGCGGCTGTGTATGCGTTGTGGAAAATCTCAAGCGCCCGCTGAACAGTGATTCCTTCCTTCAAGTCTTTGGCGTGCTGAATGTTGGGGTCAACCCACTCTTTTGTTTCGGCGGCCGCGGCGGTGTCGGCCGAGGCGCTTGAGTCGCCCCAATCGTCGCCGGCGTCAGCCCATTCGCTGCCAGAATCTCCCCAGTCGTCGCCAGAGTCGCCCCAATCGTCGCTAGCGTAGCTGCCGGAATCAGAGGCGGCAAAGTCGTCAGCCGCCGCGTCGGCCAGCATAGGCGCGTGCATTACTTGGTTCATTCTCTTGATGAAAGTGGCGAAAGAAACTGCCTTTCCGATTTCAGGATATACGTCAAGAAGGTGGTTCTGCAAGTCGTCAACCTTTTTAAGAATTTCGGGCTTGGTCATGTCGCCCTTTTCCTGACCGCTGATTACAAAGTAAACGTCGTTTGTTCCGGCGAAAGTTTCGTCAACAAAGTCGATGTCCTTGCGGAATTTGCTGTCCGGCGGAAAGTATCCAACCAAAGAAGTGTTGATTACCAACTGCTTTACTCCAATGACAGAGAACAAACAAATCAACGCGGAGAAAATCGCCAAGCGGGGCTTTGTGCCCGCGCAAAAGTGGTAAATGTTGTACAAAGTGCGGCCGCGCGCCTCATCCTTGTGGCCGCCCAAACGCTCGCGCTCGCGCAAAACTTTTGCCTTGATTTTTTCTGAAAGCTTGTTAAAGCGGCGCTTGCCAACGCTGCTGAGCGGTCGCAATGAAAGCGCGGCCGGGATGAATGTAATTGAAAGCAAAAGCGAGAACGCGACGCCCGCGGCAGAGAAAACCGCGAAGCTCTTGAGCGGCTCGATGGGGCTTGTAACAAGCGAAACAAAGCCCGCGATTGTAGTTACGGCCGCCAGCAAAACGGCGATCCAAACGTCTTTCAAGCCGTCGCAAATGGCCTGCAAGTGAAGCTCTTTTGTAATCTCGCCTTCAATCTTTTTGACCGCCGCCTCGTAGTGAGTGATGACGTGGATTCCGTAAGCGGAACCGCAGGCAATCAAACAAACCGG
>CADCCO010000063.1 GCA_902799965.1 uncultured Spirochaetaceae bacterium | reverse complement strand
TGCGCGGAACTGGAACGGCGCGGAATAAAAAAAGCCGCGCTTCTGGGCGGCCCCGCCGCGAACCTGGGGTTTTTGCGCGAGGGGCTGGTTGACGAAATTTTTTTGACGGTGGAGCCTGTGACGATTGGCCGCGGCATTCACTTTTTGAACGAGCCGCTTGAAACGAATTGGACTTTGGCAGACACAAAAATCTTGAATGAACGCGGAACTCTTGTCTTGCATTACGTAAAGGCGGGCGGCGAGCGAAAGGACGGCCAATGAAGGCGCGCGTCGCTTTTTTGCCGCTCCTGCTTTTTTGCGGGGCCGCCTTTTTTGGCCAGGACACGCTTTTGGCGCCAAAGCCAGCCGAGCCGGCGCGAATGAAGGGCGTTTGGGTGGCCGCGATAAGCGGAAACTATCCCCGCCAAAAAACGGCGGACTCGGCTTCGCTAAAGGCCGGCGTTGACTTTGTCGTTGACGAATGCGCTCGCCTTGGCTTTAACGCGATATTCTTCCAAGTCCGCCCTTCCTGCGACGCTCTTTACAAGTCAAAGATTTTCCCTTGGAGCGAATGGCTTACGGGAACGGTAGGGGCGGGGCCGCAGGACGGATTTGACCCGCTAAAATATTTTTGCGAAGCCGCCCATAAAAAAAACATAGCCCTTCACGCTTGGATAAACCCTTACCGCATAAAAGCCAAAAAGGGCCAAAGCCTTGAGGCCTTGCTAAGCGCGCGGCCCCGCCTCAAGCAGTTAAGGAAATACATAATTCCCTCCGCAGACGGAAACTATTGGCTTGACCCGGGCCAGCCCCGCGTCCGCCGCCTTATAATTAACGGCGCCAAGGAAATATTAAAAAATTACGACGTGGACGGACTTCACCTTGACGACTATTTTTACCCGCAAACGGGAATCGACGACGCGGCCTCTTTCAAAAAATACGGAGACGGCGACGAGCTGGCCGACTACAGAAGGCGCAGCGTGAACATTCTTGTGCGCGACTTACATTCACTTGTAAAAAAAACAAGGCCCGACGCGGACTTTGGAATTTCCCCTTTTGGAATATGGGCCAACAAAAGCGCCGCGAACCCTTACGGCTCGGACACGCGCGGAACGGAATCCTATTCGGCGCACTTTGCCGATTCAATAGAATGGATAAAAAGCGGCTGGCTTGACTACATAGTTCCGCAAATATACTGGGAGCGGGGCCACAAAGCGGCCGACTACACTGCGCTTGCCGAATGGTGGAACGGCGCGGTTGAGGCGAGCGGAATAAGGCTATACATTGGTCTTGGTGATTACAAGGCGGCCGCCGCTCTTGGCGACCCAAAAAGCCCTTGGCGCGACGGCCAAGAAATTCGCGAGCAGATTGAGTTCAACAAGAGCCTAAAGAACGTCGCGGGCGAAATTCACTTTAACTTTGATTCGGCCTTGCAAGTTGAAAAATTTCAAAAACCGTGATATAATGGAAAAAATATGGAAGAGAGAGAGCATAACGAAGAATATTTTTACGTTCACGGAAAAGACATTTATTCCACGCAAAGCCTTTTGGCCTCTATGGAAGTGAAGCAGGCCGACACGGTTTACAAGAATTCTTCCAACGACTTTATCCGCTGGCCCTTTAGCGCCGCGAATTTTTTTGAGGCCGTTTCGGAAAAGGCTCCAGACCCAAGCGAGATTGAGGCGGCCTTGCAGGGCGAGGACAAAGTTCAGCTTGAAAAAATAAACGCCGAAATCAAGGGCTACAAGGATGCGGGCGAGACGGTCGCAAACCAAGACCGAATAAAAGAGCTTCGCGTTCAAAAAAAGGAATTGCTTTCAAAGGCGGCGCTCGCGATGGGAGGCTCTTCCATTTCGCTTGTCTACAAAACTTTCGTTCAAATAAACGACAGCAAAATGGTCGAGGAAAAACTTCCGCAATTTAAAAACGTCCGCTGGCCCTTTAAAGACCAAATGCCGTATTTTTCCGCCGGCTTGGAGGAATTTGCCGAGGCTGTCGCCCGCGGAGAAAAAACGGCGATTACCGGCGGCCCCTGCTTTTTTGGCGAGCACGAAGTCGATATGGTTTGGACGATGAAGGACGGAAGCAAAAAAATCTACGACTTCACGACCCGCCGCAGAAGCGTCCAAGACCTTGTTTCGCAAGAGGCTGAATTCACCAAGCAAAACGCGGACGACGTGGTCGACGTTTCTTTTGTGAGCAGAAAGGAGCTTTTGACCACCGAAGAGTTCGACAGCATTTTGTACTTGTTCGAGCTTGCGCAAGCGACCGGCAGCGCCTTGACGCTTCCAATCGTAGACGCTTCCTACCAAAAATATTTGGAGGCTATGTTGGAGCCGCTTTCGGAAGAAATTCGGACTCGCGCCGTTGAGCGCTTTAGGGAAGTGGCGCGGCCAATCATAAAAATGTACGAAGAGCTTTTTGAATTCTTCAAGAAAAAATATCCGGGCGTTCAGGCTAAAATGATGAGCGGCGAGACAAAAGAGCTTTTGGATTTGTATTACAAGGAGCGCGAGCGCTTTGTGGAAAAGCCCGCGACGCGAAGAATAATTTCCGGCATAAAGGAAAAGGTTGAGTCCGTAAAGGATTACATAACGCTTCCCGCGCTGCCTTTTTATTTTTGGGGAATCGCCAACATTCTGGAAGTGGACTACTTGGGCGAGACCGACTCTTTTTGGAAGTGCCGCAAAATGCACAAGGGCGCGATGAAGCTGAGCGCGCTTTTGTATCCAATTAGAATCAGCGCGGACGGCTGGCGCACGCTTTTTTCAACGGAAATGCAATACAAGGAATTCATAAAAAAGGAAGACTATGACAAACGCTAAATCAAAAATTTTTGCCGTTATGGTCGCCATCCTGGCGGTGTGCCTTGGCGCCGTTTCTTTTTTTAACAAAGACAGGCTTGAAATTCCAAGCTCAAAAATCGTCGCCTATGAGTCTCCCTACTTGGCGCGCGATTACGGAAACCTTAGGTATGTTCTGGACAAGCAGAGAACAAGAATACTTGTGGTGGACAAGAACACAAACACTGTGAAAATCGTTTTGCCGCGCGGCTCCGAGGAAGACGACCGCTTTTATTACGCCGACGATTTTATGGTTGACGAAGTAGGCTGGATTTATGTAAAGGAAGGCGCGTGGGACGGAAACAGAATCTCGCGCGAGGCTGTCTTGGTTTATGACGCGAACGGGCGCTACCAAAAAACATATTTGGATACGCGCCATTCGCAAGTCACTAACAAGCACAAGATGATGCTTCTTTCCGTTACTGGCGGAAAAATCGTCTGCGCTCAAAAAAATTCAAACTCTGTCGTGATAACGACTTTTGACGTTAAGACTGAAAGCAAGATTAAGGAAGAGTACGCCTTTAAAAACGCCTTTGACTTTGTGAACGACATGGCTCTTTCCCGGAGCGGAGTTTTTTACTTGCTGGACAAGGCCGGCCGCCTTTACAA
Source organism: uncultured Spirochaetaceae bacterium (assembly GCA_902799965.1). Lineage (GTDB taxonomy): Bacteria > Spirochaetota > Spirochaetia > Treponematales > Treponemataceae > Treponema_D. The sequence continues at coordinate 7,234 of CADCCO010000063.1, read as the reverse complement.
GCTTGTGAAGGCCTCCGGCTTTAAGTTGGTTTATGAATTTGGCGGCGACGAATATCCCAACTGGATTGAAGCCTCCGGACTCGAAACGCTTCTTTATGCCGAACTTTATTCCAACAGCGTAAAGGAGCTGGACTTAAAAAGCGGCGAAAGAACTACTGTCGTGGAAAATTCCGGGGCAGTCACGGTCACTCCCGTTTCTTTTGAAAGTCTTGAAGCGCCGTGGAAAAATGACGACGACTTAAGGCTTGCGTACGCGCTCGTCGCCGCTTTTGGACTTTTTGTTTTGTGCGTTGTTTATCTTTTGGTTTTCGCGTTCGTTTCGTTCTTTAAAAACAACATGAAGGTAATCCAGCGCATCAGCATTTACGTTACCCTGATAATTTTCGTTGTTTCGGGAACGATAACATACAAACTCACGAATGAATTTTCCAAAGTGATGCGCGTCCAGATTTTGGCGCAAATGGAAAACATGGCTTATTCGGTTGCCAATACGATACGCCCTTCCACCTTGGATTCAATCCAAAGCGCGGCGGACTTCGCTTCCCCCGAATACCGCGAGATGATTGAAAGCATGAGGAATGTCATTGACCCGACGCTGGAGATAAACAAGGACATTTACTGCGACGTATTCAAGTACGACGAAAAGCGCGGAGCCTACGCTTGCGCCTACCTTGACCAAGCGATTGGAACTTTCTTCCCTTTGACGGAAGGCGAGAGCGAGGAAATAAAGAAAATATACGAAACTTCGCGCTCCGTAAGTTCCAGCAAGGACGACACTTCCGCTTCCTACACTTATGTTTCCGTTCCTGTGGTGAACGACTACGGCCGTGTTTGCGGCGTTGTTTCAGTGATGACGGAAAATTTTATGCTGACCGAACAAATCAGCCAAATGAAAAAGAACGTTCTGCTGGGAATCGCCGTCACGATGATTTTTGTTTGGCTTGCGATGGGTGAGGCGCTTTCTTACATTCTTTCCAAGTCGCAGGCGCAAATGGACGAGGAAAAGAAAATCGCGCGAGGCGAAAAGGTTGAAAAAACATTCCCGCATTACTACATCCGCTTGATGGTATTCGCGCTCTTTGCCGCCTACAATTTGACGACGACGTTTTTGCCGATGGTCATTGCCAAGGGCGCCTTTGCGTCGTTGGGCGAGGCTGGCGGAACTATTGCCGCCGCGCTTCCGATTTCGGTCAACCTTTTCATAATTGGCTTGATGGCGCTCTTTTGCGAAGGAATGATTCGCCGCGCCGGCTGCAAAAAGATTGTAGTTTTGGGAACCGCTTTGTCAGCCTTGAGCAATCTTTTGATTTTCCTTCTTCCTGCGAATTACGCCGCGCTGTTTTTTGCGCTGGTGATTGACGGAGTGGGCGTTGGCCTTACGACAAACTCAATGTACTTGATGGTTTCGCAAATTCCTGACGCAAAGAACAGAACGTCGGGTTACGCCGCCTACAACGCCGCGCAAGTTTCGGGAATAAATTTTGGAATGTTGTGCGGCGCGGCTCTTGCCGCCAGCGTTGGCCGCCGAATGATTTTCCCGCTTGTTTCAATCATGTGGATTGTTTCTGCCTTGCTCTTTTTGGCTTTCTGGAAATCGCTTGGCATTTCTTCGATAAAAGAGGACAAAACAGGGCTCGTTCAAAAGAAAGATCCGCGCCGGGTTTTGTCGTTCTTGCGCCGCCGCCGCGTTTGGTCTTACATACTTCTTGTGCAAGCGCCATTTGCCTTGATGGGAAGCTTTGTTTACTATTACTTGCCGATGTATTCTGACGCCAACGGTTTGAGCGAAGTTATGGTCGCGGCCTTGATGATGCTCTATTCGATTTTCGCGATTTACTTGGGCGGCGGCCTTACAAAGTGGGTAATCCAAAAGACCGGCCCGGCGAGCCCTTACGTTTCGGTTGTCTTGAGCGCCGCGGCCGTTTTGATTTACGCCTTGACTGGCGCTTTTGCGGGCCTGCTCGCCGCGATTTTCATTCTGGGCTTGGCAAACGGTTTTGGCCGCTCGGTCCAGCAGGCGCAATTTTCGATGTTGGAGGAATGTGAGAGTTACGGCATTCCCGACGCGATGGGCGTTTTTAACTTCACCGACTTTATAGGCCAGTCTTTTGGTCCTGCCGTGATGGGCCTTGTGTTCCTTTCAAAAAATATGGCGGCGGCAACAAGCGCTTTTGCGATTGCGCTTGGCTTTGTATGCGTGGTTCACCTTGTTGTTAACTTAAGCAAGAAAAAATAAATATGGAGAATTGTATGGAAGCGACAAAGAAAAAATTGCAGACAAGCCTTTTGATTGCGGTTGAAATTTTTACGATAATGCTTTGCGTTTGTCTTGGACTCATCGGCTACCAAACTTACTATAATGGCATGATCCAAAAATACAAGGATTATGAGGAAGCCGTTTTGAATTTGGCGGCCAACGGCGTTGACTGGGACCAAGTTGAAGTGTCGATTGTCGCCGGAAGGGAAGACGCCGCGCACAAGGCCTTGAGCGACCGCCTTGACTTTGTAAAAAGCAACACCGAGATTGATTGGCTTTACATGATTGAACCGCTCAACGACAATGACAAAGACAACATGAAATACATTTGCACCGGCAACACTGAAGCGGACTACGCCAGGGGAATGACAAACCGTTTGGGCGATTTGAGCGGAACGGAATTTCCCGCCGAAGTTGCCAGACAGTATCTAAACTTTTACAAGAACAGCAAGCCGAACGAGTTTTGGTACTATTCCAACAAAACCGAGTGGGGAAGCGTTTTTACAACTTCAATCGTTATCCGCAACTCAATTGGAAATCCCTTGGGCGTGTTGAGCGTTGACATCAACATGTCTGACATCGACGCGATGATTCGCATCTATCCGCTTAAGCTTCTTTTTGCGGGCATAGTTTGCGCCGCGTTCTTTATCATTATTCTTATTCTTTGGCTCAACCGCCGTTTGATTCATCCCCTAAAGTCCCTGCAAAATTCCGCCGTTGATTTTGTTTCAAAAGCGAGCGGCGAAGACGTTGATAGCCTTAACTTTGAAGATCCCAAAATCAAGACGCAGGACGAAATTCAAAGCCTTTCAAACGCGTTGGTTGCGATGGCGAGCGACACAAAGGAATACATGCAAAAGCTTATTCACGAAACAGCCGAGCGCGAAAAAATTTCGGCAGATCTTAGCGTAGCCACGCAAATTCAAGCCGCGATGCTGCCCCGCGTTGAGCCGGATTTTTCCGGCCACTCGGAATTTGAGCTTGCCGCTTCGATGGATCCTGCCAAGGAGGTTGGCGGCGACTTTTACGACTTTTTCTTTATTGACAAAGACCACTTGGCGCTTGTCATCGCCGACGTTTCCGGAAAGGGTGTTCCCGCCGCGCTCTTTATGGCGATTTCAAAAACGGTCATTAAGAACCGCGCGCTTTTTGGAAGCGTTCCCAAGCCGTCGGAAGTTTTGCGCGACGCGAACAACCAGCTTTGCGAAGGAAACGACGCGAATCTTTTTGTGACTGTCTGGCTTGGCATCTTGGACTTGAACACTGGCATCGTAACTGCCTCCAACGCGGGCCACGAGTATCCGGCGATCCGCCAGCCCGACGGAAAGTTTGCGCTTTTGAAAGACAAGCGCGGCTTGGTCTTGGCCGGAATGGAAGGAATGGTTTACACCGACTATGAAATAAAGCTTGAAAAAGGCGCCACGCTTTTCATCTACACCGACGGCGTTCCTGAGGCGACAAACGCGCAAAACCAGCTCTTTGAATTTGAGCGCGTTGAAAAAGCTTTGAACGTCAACGCCGCCGCCGCTCCGGCAGACTTGCTTAAAATCGTTCGCGGCGAGGTTGACAAGTTTGTCGGCGAAGCGCCGCAGTTTGACGACCTTACGATGCTTGCCATAAAATTCAACGGCAGGAACTAGAATGAATCCGCTCCTTTCCTTTATCGCGCGCCGCTTTGCAACGATGCTCGCGCTGCTCTTTTTGCTGGGCCTTGCCATGTTCGGCTTGATGGAGCTGGCTCCCGGCGACATCGTTGACCAAATGATGACCCAGCAAATCATGGCGGGCGCGCAGGGGGAAGGCGGCGGCCAAAAGGTTGCGGGCGCGAAGGACAGCCAATTTCAGGAAGAGCAAATGGCCGCCCTGCGCGCCGAGCTTGGAATAGACCAGCCTTTTTACATCCAGTACGCCAAGTGGCTAAAGCGCGTTTTTATTAACCACGATTTGGGCGTGAGCCTTATTTCTCGCGCGCCGGTGGGCTTTTTGATCCGCTCGCGATTGTGGAATTCCCTTTTGTTGAATTTGATTTCGCTTGTCTTGATTACCACGGCGAGCTTTGCGCTTGGCGTTTATTTTTCAAGCAAGGCCGGGAGCCGCTTGGACGTTGGCGTGACATTTTTCGCCTTGTTCTTCAACGCATTTCCGGGAATGTTGCTTTTGATTTTGCTGCAGCTTTTTGCCAGCGTGACTCATCTTTTTCCTGTCACCGCGTATCCCGACTTTCCGTTCGCGGCGGCTCCGGCGAAGTTTGTCTTTAGCTATGGCCGCCACGTTTTTCTTCCCTTGCTCGCGGCCTTTTTGGGCGGGGCAGGCGGAACGATGCGCATGATTCGCGCTACGATGCTTGACCAGATGGGCTTGCCTTACATCTTTGCCCTGCGCGCGCGGGGAATCAGCGAGAGGCGCGTTTACTTTAACCACGCCTTCCGCAACACGCTGAACCCTTACATCACCGGAAGCGCCAACTTGCTCGCGGGCCTTTTTAGCGGCTCGCTGGTTTTGGAAATCATTTTCGCTTATCCTGGAATAGGCCGCTTGATGTACGACGCGGTTTTGCAGCAGGACATCAATTTGGTTTTGGCGGACGAAATGTTCATCTCCGCGCTTGTTTTGGTTGGAATGTTGATTAGCGACATTTGTCTTGCGTTGGTCGATCCGCGCATTCGCTACGGAGCGGAAGGTTGAGGCTATGAGAAGAACTGTTGCAAGCCAAAGATGCGCGGCGCGAGGCGAGGTGAGCCGATGAAAAAATTTTTTGCTTACATAAAAAAGCGGCCGCTCGCGCTTTGCTCCGTCGTTCTTTTGGCGATCTTGTATTTAGCTATGATTTTCGCTGACTTTATCGCGCCTTATCCCGCGACGCTCACTTTTGAGGAGAACACTTTCCACCCTGCCAATTTGCGCATTACAAAAAACGGCTTGGTTGCCAAAGAAGCCAAGACGATAAGCATGATAAATTGGAAGTACGCTTTTGTCAAAGGGGCGGAACACAAGGTCAAGTTTTTTGTCAAGGGAGCGCCCTACAAATTGTTCGGTGTCATTCCCTGCGACAGGCACTTGTTTGGAACTGAAAATCGTTCGCAAGACCAAGAGGCGGGCGGCCAAAACGGTTCGCAAGCCCAAAACGCCGGCGGCGCCGCGTTGACAACTTACCCAGTTTATCTTTTGGGCGCCGACAACTTGGGCCGCGACATGTTCAGCCGAATGGTTTACGGAAGCCGCATCTCCCTTACAATCGGCTTTGTCGCCACAGCGGTGAGCCTTTTGCTTGCGATAATCTTTGGAGGCGCCGCCGGCTACTACGGCGGAAAGACCGACTGGGCGATAATGAGATTCGCCGAATTTTTCATGCTGGTTCCGTCGCTATACTTGATTTTGTTTTTGCGCTCTTTGCTGAACTCCAAGCTTGACAGCGGAACCAGTTACATGATAATCACGCTGATACTTTCGCTTGTGGGCTGGCCTGGCAGCGCGCGAACGATTCGCGGCATGGCGCATGCGATTAAGCGCGAAGACTTTGTTCAAAACGCCGCGCTGGAAAGCGTTCCCGACCTTGCGATAATTTTCAGGCACATCATTCCGCAATTGTCAAGCCTTTTGATTGTGAGCGCGGCTCTTAGCGTTCCGGGCTTTATCATGAGCGAAACGACGCTTTCGTATTTGGGCTTGGGAATCGCCGACCCCGCCGTTAGCTGGGGCAGCATGATAAACCGCGAAATTTCCACGCTGTCAAACCTTAGCCGCTACCCCTGGCTTTTGAATCCCGTCTGGCTCTTGCTCGCCGTAACGCTGGCCTTTAACTTTTTGGCCGACGCCTTGCGCGACTACTACGACCCGTATCACGCCGTCTTCCCGACGTGGAAGAGGAAAAAGCGCTCTGACCAAAATCGTACGCAAGGCCAAGACGCGGCCGAACAAGAATCGGACGCAAGCCCAAAAATCGTCGCGCCAGCCGACGCTCTGCTTGCCGTCCAAGACTTGCGCGTCGGCTTTGAAAGCCTTGACCAAAAGGCGGGCTTGACCCGCGCCGTTCGCGGAATAAGCTATTATGTCAAGCGCGGTGAAATCCTTGGAATTGTCGGCGAGTCTGGAAGCGGAAAATCCGTCAGCACGACAGCGATACCAGGCTTGCTTCCGGCCAACGCCCGCGTGTCGGGAAAAATATTTTTTGACGGAACGGAACTCACCGCGCTAAGCCAAAAGGAATTGCGCCCATATCGCGGAAAAAAAATCGCGCTTATATTGCAGGAGCCTGGTCGTTCCTTTGACCCGCTTCAAAACATCGGAAGCGTTTTCCTTGAGCTTTACAGGAACACCGAGCCGAAAATCACGCGGCAAGAAAGCGACGCGCGCGCGGCGAAAATTTTAGGCGAAGTGGGGCTTCCAGACCCGCAAAAAAGATTGAGGAACTATCCCCACCAATTTTCTGGCGGCCAATTGCAAAGAATCGGAATCGCGCTTGCCCTCGCGCAAAACGCCGAGCTTTTGATCGCCGACGAGCCGACCACCGCGCTTGACGTTACGATACAAGCGCAAATCGTTGGCTTGCTTTTGGAACTGAAAAAGAAGCGGGGCCTTTCAATTATTTTTATTTCGCACAACATCGACTTGGTTTCGCAAATCTCGGACAGAATGATTGTCATGTACGGCGGAAAAATAATGGAGCAGGGGAACGCGGCGGACGTTAGCCAGCGGCCAAAAAATCCCTACACGCAGGCCTTGCTTGAAGCTCTTCCAAAATTTGGAACAAGCTACACCGAGCGAAAATTGCTTTCGATTCCTGGAAGCGTCGTCGATCCAAAAAATCCGCCGCCCGGCTGCCCCTTTGAGCCGCGCTGCTCTTTTGCGAAAGAGGAATGCAAGGCGCAAAATTATTCTTGCTGGAAAGAAGCGGAGGCCGCAAAATGAGCGAACTGTTGCAAGACCAAAACGCCGCGAAACAAAATCTTTCGCAAGGCCAAGAAAGCCGCCCGCTTA
>CADCCO010000062.1 GCA_902799965.1 uncultured Spirochaetaceae bacterium | reverse complement strand
AGCGTAGGCTCTACGGCAAGCGGGCCAAAGGTAACCACCTCATGCCGCGCGCTTCCGTCGTCAATCCAGGCGCGCGTGTAGTAAACCGCTCCGACAATTTTGTTGTCAAGTTCCGCCACGCGGCTTAGCTCTGGAAGGTAGTCGTTGGACTCGCGAATGATTCGGACAAGGAAATGCTCGCTGCAGCCCGGCCAATACTTGTTCCAAAAACTTCGCATTGTCATAAGCTCCGCGCCTTTATAGTCGGCGGGCGTCTCTTGTCGAATGATTAGGTTTTTTAGCATGATGCAGTTCCATCCACTTTGTACATTATTCTTAGGCGCTGCGCCTCGTTGGCTTCAAAGCCGAACTTTTGGTAAAAGGGAATCTTGTCCGGCATCGCGCAAAGTTCCACAAAGATTTGCGTGCCCGGCGTTCCGTTTGCGTCGATGTATTTTAGAATCTCTTGAATCAAAATTTTTCCCAAGCCTTTCTTTTGCCAGTCGGGGTGAACGACGACGTCCTTTATGTAATAGCACAAGCCCTTGTCGCCAATTGCCCGCGCCATTGCCACGATTTTTTCTCCGTCAAAAACCGAAACGCGGAATAGCGTGTTTTTCATCGCAAGCGCCGTTTGTTCCAAGGTCGGCGGCTCTCCCCAAATCGATTCCCATAAATAGCGGAACTGCTCGGCGGTAAGTTCGTTGTGTTTTATTGTGAAGGTGGACATGAGGGTAGTATAGCGGATTTTTGGGGTTTTGGAAAGGATTAGTTTTTTACAAAAACATTGCCATGTAAAATGGAATGAATGTTATGCCGCTTTCTGTCTTTAAGTCTTTGCCGCAAATGACATATTGTTTTGAAACTTGCTTTGAATATTTATTGCAGAATAAGTCAAGCGAACGATGGCTCTTATATACAGAGGATTTTACTTCTAGAGGGATGATTTTCTTTCCGTCAGGAATCATAAAGTCTATCTCGTGATGGTCAAAGTTATGAAAAAATAATTCGTATCCTTTTGAGCGAAGAATTTGCGCAATCGCATTTTCGAAAATCATGCCTAGATTTATATTTATTTTGTCTACAATAAGTTGTTTGTAAATTGATTCTTGAATCGGCTGATTTGAATTCATGAAAATTTGCGTTGTCAACAAGCCGGTGTCTCCCATGAAAATTTTTTGGCAAGAAATATCTTTGTTGAGAACAAAGGCAAAATTTGGGTCGGAGCAATTGTTCGCAATGTTTACTATCATTGAATCTTTTATCGCTTCGAATGAACTATAGTTTCTGGAAACTCTTGCGTTTTTTCCTAGAACTGTAGCTTTAAAGAGCCTTGAGTGAGATGAAAGTTCGGATGGAACCGCGTCAAAAATCAATGAAGTGGAAAGATTGTATGTTGTGTCCAGTTTTTTCAAATCGTTATGGTAAAGTTGAATGATGTCACGCTTAATTTCATCCACTCTGGAATAATCGTTTGTGTCAAGAAGTTCCGCAACCGCCTGCGGCATTCCTCCCACCGCCATATACAGGCGAAATTTTTTTATTATAGTTCTATGAACGGCATCGCCCAGTGATTTTTTGTTCAAAAAATTTTCACGGATTAGTTCTATTGTGATATCATCGCCTTTTGCCCATAGGAATTCCTCAAAATCCATTGGGTACATGTTTATGCATTTTTCTTCGCTGGGGATAAGAATTTTTTCCACATTTTGTCTAAGCGTTATAAGTGAGCCTGTTTCCATATAGTGAAAACGGCCGTCCGCCACAAGCTGCTTTATAGACTGGCGGGCAAGCGGGAAAAGTTGAACTTCGTCAAAAACGATTAGGCTTTTATGGGGAACAAGTTTCTTTCCGTAAATGAGCGAAAGGCTTCTGAAAAAATTGTCTAAATCAGACAAATCTTCAAACAACTCTTTGATTTTTGCCAAGTCGGTTTGAAAATTTATTAAAACATACGATTCATATTCGTTTTTTGCAAATTCCTCGACAATGGTGGACTTGCCTATGCGCCGCGCGCCTTGCACAAGAAGGGCCCTTTTGTCCGCCCAGTTTTCTTTCCAGTTTTTGAACTGCTCGTATATTTTGCGTTTAAAAGCCATAAGTTATTATATGCACAAATATTAAGGTTTGTAAAGTGGAAATTTGCACAAATATTAATGTTTTTAAATGCCGATTTTGCACAAATATTAATGTTTTCGGGTATTATCCCTTGCGGGCGGCGTTAATCGTCTTCATTAAACTTAGAACTAGAGCGCGTTCTGGGGCGGAAAGCTTTTCCAGTTCCTTTAAGTGGGCGTCAAATTTGTGGTACAGGCGAATGGCCTTGTTGATTTCTGCGGGGCTTTCTTTTTTGCGGGCGGCGGAACTTTCGGGCATTTCCAAGAGGTACTCCAATGAAACGTCGAGGGCTTTTGCAATGCGGACGGCCAAGTCTGCGGCGGGAACGCTGTCGCGGCGAATGCCTTTTCCGATATAGGAAACGTCAAAATCGGCGGCAGCCGCCAGTTCCTTTCGCTCCTTGCCTTGATACTTTAACTCGTCGTCTACGTTCTTCCAGAATCCCATGCTTTTATAATAGAGCCATTTGTCCATTTTTTCTTGACTAATCGGACTATTGGTCATATAATAGAAAATAGACCTATTGTCCGATTTTATGGGTAAACGGACAGGTGGAACGGTTTGTAAAAAGGAGTGATTTTTATGAAAAATGTTTTTAATCGAGCGGTCTTTTTTGCCCTTTGCGCGTCGCTAGTTTTCGGCTTTGCCTCGTGTTCCAACGGAAGCGATGACAGCGGCTCGCTGCTTGCCGTTGTGTCTGGCGGGGGTGGAACCAATACGACAGCGCCAACTGCGCCGACCAATCCGACAACCCCAACGACTCCAACTACCCCAACCACGCCTACGACAGCGGTGACATACACAATAACCTTCAACGCCAATGACGGAAGCGAAAATCCCGCTACATGTACGCAATCTTTTACGGAAGGAATGTCGCAAGCCTTAAAGACAATTTCTGAGCTTGGCTTTTCTAAAGGCGGCTTTAGCTTTGCTGGCTGGGGAAAGACTGCAGACGCGACGGAATCAGTCTATGCGGACGGAGCCAGCTATACAGCTACTGCCGCTGCGACTCTTTACGCTATGTGGTCAGCCATTCCAGTTTACAGCGTGAACATTCCGGTAAACGCCAACGGAAGTGTTACGGCCAGTCCTGCCACGGGAATTGCTGGAACGGAAGTCACTCTTAGCAACACTCCAAAAACGGGCTATAACTTTGCTTCTTACACTGTGACTGACGCGGACGGAATGACAGTGACTGTGATTGGCGGAAAATTCACAATGCCCGCAAAAGATGTGACTGTAACTGCTGTATTTACGGCAATGACTTATACAATAACCTTCAACGTCAATGACGGAAGCCAAAATCCTGCCACGGCGACGCAAACCTTTACGACGGGCATTCCGCAAGCCTTAAAGACAGTAGCGGAACTAGGTTTTTCCAAGGATGGCTTCAATTTTGCCGGTTGGGGAACTGCCGCTGACGCTACGGAATCATCTTATGCAGACGGCGCTGAGTACACCGCCACTGCGGATATGACTTTTTACGCCATTTGGTCATCCATTCCAGTTTACAGCGTGAGCATTTCGCCAAACGCCAACGGAAGTGTTACGGCTAGTTCCGTGACCGCAACTGCCGGAACGGAAATAACGTTGTCAAATACGCCAAATGCGGGCTATAAGTTTTCTTCATACGCTGTTACCGATGAGGATGGAGCGGTCGTGACTATGATGGATGGAAAATTCACGATGCCCGCAAAAAACGTAACTGTGACCGCTGTGTTTACGGCAATAACCTATACAATAACCTTCAACGCCAATGACGGAAGCCAAAAGCCCGCAACGGCTACGCAAACCTTTACTGCGGGCGTTCCGCAAGCGCTAAAGACAATAGCGGAACTAGGTTTTTCCAAAGATGGTTTTAACTTTGCCGGTTGGGGAACTGCCGCTGAGGCTACGAAATCATCTTATGCAGACGGCGCTGAGTACACCGCCAACGCTGACATAACTCTTTATGCTCTTTGGTCAACCATTCCGGTTTACAGCGTGAACATACTGACAAACTCTAATGGAAGCGTTAAAGCCAGTCTTGCGAACGCGACAGCTGGAACTGAAATAAAGCTTTCATGCACTCCAAAACCGGGTTATGCGCTTACTTATTACAATGTTATCTCAGCGGATGGAACAGCAGTGCCTGTGGCTACAGGAAAATTTACGATGCCTGCGAGCAATGTGACTGTGTTCGCGGAATTCCACGCTATGAAATATAAGATTAATGTAGGAACGGCAGACAACGGAAGCGTGACAGCTAGTTGCACAAATGCGGCGATTGGAACAGAAATTACTCTTAGTAACACGCCAAAACCGGGCTATAAGCTTGTTTCTTACACAGTAATCGGTGCGGACGGAACGGTAGTGACCGTGGTGGACGGAAAATTCACGATGCCCGCAAAAACGGTCACCGTGACCGCAAGTTTTACAGTTATAACCTATACATTGACCTTTAACGCCAACGATGGAAGCGAAAATCCCGCCACTACCGCACAGACTTTTACGATAGGTATTTCTCAAGCCTTAAAGACAATATCAGAGCTTGGTTTTTCTAAAGATGGTTTTATTTTTGGCGGTTGGGGAATCTCTGCTGACGCGGCGCAAGCTGCCTATTCGGACGGCGTGGAATGTACTGTTGATGCGGATATGACGCTTTACGCTTTATGGTCAGCCATTCCTGTTTACAGTGTGAGCGTTCCATCGAATCCAAACGGAAGCGTGACAGCCACTCCTACGGCTGCGACAGCCGGAACGGAAATAACGCTGTCAAACACACCAAACACAGGCTATAGTTTTGGCTCGTACACAGTGACCGATGCGGACGGAACGTCCGTGACTGTGACAGACGGAAAATTCATGATGCCCGCGAGCAATGTCTCCGTAACAACGACCTTTATCGCTAAAAGCTACAATATTTACGTAACACGATATGGCGAGGGTATCATTACCGATATTTCAAGTGCGGCAGTTGGAACAAGCGTGACTATTACGGCAACACCTGCGCTTGGTTATTGGCTTAAGACAATTAAAGTGATTTCTGGTGGAAATTCCGTCCAAGTGAGTGAATCAGGAAACAGCAGAACCTTCACAATGCCCGCAAGTAATGTTTTCATTTCGGTAACATTCAGCCCGATAGATTATAACATTAAGGTTGGAACTTTTGCCAACGGATGCATTAGGAGTTCCGCGACTGCGACAGTTGGAAAAAATGTGTCGCTTACGGCATGGCCCGAGTCTGGTTACTGTCTTGCGACATTGGATGTGACTGATGAGGATGGCGAGCCTGTCCAAGTGAGTGGTACAGGAGACGACAGAAGTTTCACGATGCCCGCAAAGGATGTAACCGTTACGGCGACATTCACAACCATAAACTACAGCATTAACGTGGGAACTTTTTCCAACGGACGTATTACGGCGAATCCCGCAACTGCGTCGGTTGGAACAAAAGTGACACTTACGGCAATGCCTGAGTCAGGCTACTGGCTCTCGGCATTGTCCTTGACCTACTATAAGTGGGGGTCTCCCGTCCAAGTGAGTGTAACTGGAAACAGCAGAACTTTCACAATGCCTGCAAGTAATGTAACCGTTACGGCGGCATTCAGCGCTTTACTGCCCGTTGCCAGCGGTGACTACACAAAAACAGGAACTATAACGATTAAAAAAACGGAATATGACTTGGTTACATTCGGCCTTTGGCCTCAAACAATCAAGGCGGATGTTGTTGCGGTGAATGAAAGCGAGACGGAAACTCATGGCGCCTTCACATACTGCAAGGGAGATGACGGTCAGTGGTATGTAAAGCAGGCTGAAAACGCACCCGAAAGCAGCTACAAGTACAGTGACGGTACGGATGTGGGGCAAGGCGGAACGAGTGAAAAATGGTTCAAGGTGGAGCCGATAAAGTGGCGCGTACTTACGACAGACTATGGCGGAAACAAGCTTTTGCTTGCGGAGAACATTTTGACAAGCTGCGCGTATTACGATTATTATAAAGTTGATAGGTTTATTGACAAATACACAAGATACACCAACAACTACGAATATTCAAAAATGCGAGCGTTTTTGAACGGCCTTAGCTATCAGAAAAAGGCTAGTTCAAGCGCAGTTCAAACAACGTGCAACGACTTTTTGGGAAAGGGCTTTTTGCAAAGTGCATTCACCGCCGAGGAGTTGGCTATAATAAAGAACACGAGGGTGGATAATTTAGCCAGCTCCACAAACCCATGGAGCAACTCCAAGTTGTGGAACAAAGGAGAAAACCAATACGCCGGCAACTCAACAAACGACAAGATCTTCCTTTTGAGTGTGCAAGATGCTACGACAAGCTACTACGGCTTTGCCGTTTACGACGCGAACGACGTCTCGGACAATGCTCGAATAAGACAACCAACGGACTTTGCCAAGGCTATCGGTGCGTATCAGAGAGCTGAGTCGGGCATGGGCGGAGAATGGTGGCTGCGTTCACCACATTATTTAAGTGGTGAAAGCACATACGGTGTCGAATATGCCGGCAGAGCTGATACAACTAACTATCCTGTCCACTCTAGGTCTATGGGTGTTGTGCCAGCGTTGTGTGTGGAAAAGTAAAAAGAATGTAATAGGAAATGATAAAGGGATGCACAGCAAAAAATCATTAACGGGAAAATTTACTATGGAAATGTATGAAAAAGCAATTGAAGGCTATCAACAACATTGGGAACATTACACTCGTTGGATGAATCATTTTGCCATATTTAATGGAGCGCTTTTTGTGGGATTGTATAGTACAATGAATAAAGAAATTATAGGTGGAAACTATGATTTTTTGCTTCCTTATATGCAAGTATTTATTTTGGCTTTAGGCTGTATTTCTTCTTGGTTTTGGCTGTTTTGCGCGCGCGGTTTTTATCGCTGGTTATGTTCTTGGATAAAAACTGTGCAAGAACATGAAAAAAGACTTAAGACAGAATATTTTGACGATAAAAGCATGGGCGAAATACATGTGTACAATATTTTCAGAACTATGAATGCAGATGGAAGGTTAAAAACTCGTCCTTTCTCGGCACAAAAAATCACGCAATGGTTTGCGGGAAGCGTATCCGCTGTCTGGTCTGCAATAACAACAATATTTTTTTATGAAAAAAAATCTGAACTAGGATGTTTAATTTCATGTTTAAGTATTCTTTTAATTGCAGCCATTATTACAGCATGTGGTGTTTGGTTATGCAGAGAATCAGATTTAAAAGAATCTCATCTTGTGGTTTGATTTTTTTTCAAAATCATGGAGTGAAAATGCCAGGGGTTTGTTCATTTTTTAAATGTCATTCTGTTGCAATATTCATCATTTCTTGCATTTTATTACTAGTAATAATAATTGTTGGAAGTTTGTGTAATTGTTATGAAAAAAAAGAAATTTATGATGCGAAAATTTGTAATTCTGAACTATACTGTAAAAAAATATTAACAAATAAAGAATACGTCTGTTGTGATGAAACAGTTAATGTGCTCTCAAATGAACGCTTTGCAGAATGTAAAAATTTAAAACGCATTGATTTTAAAGGCGATATCTTATATATCGATTCTTCCGCGTTTAATGGGTGTGAGAATGTTGAGGAAATAAATTTTTACGGGAAAGTTCAATATTATTCCGATGGTGCGTTTCAAAAACTAGCAAAACTAAAAAGAATTTATTTTAAAGACTTAGATATTATTTATGCAAAGACATTTTCAAATCTAACCAATTTAAAATCCATCACAATTGAAAAGAATTTGCGCGAAGTAGAAGATGACGCCTTTCTTAATTGCGATATGTTGAAAAATTTTAATGCTAATGAGATAAATGTGCATTTGACAGACGAATCAAAAAGGGCTGCTGTTGTTTCTCAAAATATATATGTCTTGAAGTCTTGGACTTTTTCATTTTGTGATAGCATAGAAAAAGTTGTGATTTATGGAAATGTAATAGCGATAGAGCCTCATTGCTTTTCTGCATGCAAAGGACTAAAAGAAATTGTTTATTGTGGTTCTTTTGAAAAGTTCAAGGAGGTTTATCCTTTGTATGCCATAGAATTGTTAAGTGACTGCCTTATAAAAACTACTGACAATCCGCAAGGCGTAAATGTAAAAGATTCAATTAAAAATAGATGATTCTTTACTTCCCCATAACCGCGATGGCGGAGGGCATGCAGTCCTACAAAAACATCGCCATAAAATGCGGAATTGCGTTTTTTTCAAGCAAAAATGCATATTTTTGGACACTCTCGCGGCTTTTTAGGTCTTGCAACCGACTTTAGCCGTTCCCCTTTACTTCCCCATAACCGCGATGGCGCAGGGCATGCGGCCTTCAACCACAAAATATTCCACGCCCGTAACGCCCATGTCGGCGAAAAATTTTTTGTAGCTTTCCAAGTCAAACTGGCGCTTGAAGTTCGCGCCAAGCTTTTCGATGAACTTTACCGCGACTTTTCCTGTTCCCTTTGACATGTTGATGTAGGTGGGGACGATTATTTTGCCGCCGCTTTTTGTCACGCGGAACAATTCGCGCAGGGCTTTGTCGGGTTCCAGCAAAAGGTGGATTACGTTGCCCGCGACAATCGCGTCAAAACTGTTGTCAGAAAATCTCAGTGCGGTGATGTCGGCCTTTTCCGTTGTAAAGCGTCTCAAACAAATCGTATAGCGGCGCGGCCTTGTCCCAAAACATTTTGAACTCCTATGCTTTCTATTTTATCGCGTTTTTCGGTGTTTTGCTAGTGAAATTCCTCTTAAAAATGACAAAAATACCTCTCGGCGTGCCTGTGGGCTACGAGGAACAGGTGGCGATGTATTCTTTGACTTTTGGCGAGTTTTTGCTGAACGCCGGCCTTGACGAAAAAGTTTTTGAATACGTTCAAAGTGTTTTTTATCGACACAGGTCTTTTGCTTTCGCAGCTAGGCGACGAGGTTCCGGCGAAAATTCTTGACGGCGATTTGGGCGCGGGCGTTGGCTTTGAAACATTCCCGCTGTACGCGCTTGGCTTTATGCAAGACGGCCGCAAGAAAAAGAATGTCGTGGAAGTGATTGACGCGAAAAAAATAAAGGCGCCAAACTGACCCTTTGCAAAAACGCGAAAAGCGTGTTACAATTCCACTATGCCCAAAAGCAAAACTGATCACGACATTTTCGCCCGCCTCAACCCGGAACAGTTGGACGCGGTTCAAAGCACGGAAGGCCACATCCGCGTGTTGGCCGGAGCGGGGAGCGGAAAAACTCGCGCTTTGGTAAGCCGTTACGTTTACCTTGTCCGCGACTTGGGAATCTCGCCCAAAAACATTTTGTGCGTGACATTCACCAACCGCGCCGCCGAAGAAATGAAAATGCGCGTCCGGGCCGAATTGGGCGACATGGACTTGGGCTACATTTGCACTTTCCACGCGTTCTGCACTCTGCTCCTTCACGAAGACATAAACAAAATAAATTTTCCAAAAGACTTTGTGATTTTGGACAAGGAAGACTGGCGCTCGATATTACTGCGCGTTTTTGCCGATATGGGCTTGACCTTAAAGGAAACAACGATTCAGCAAAAAATCGACGAGGTGTTGGAAGCAAAAAAAATGCAGGCCGACACTTACATCGATTATTTTTACAAGTTGAACAACGAAGAGCTTAAAGAAAAATTTTCGCAAAAGGGAATCGAGCGCAACCAAGAAATATTCTTGCGCTTTTTGTACGAGCAAAAAAAATGCTTTGGCGTTGACTTTAACGACTTGATAAATTTCGCAGTTTACATTTTGGAAAAGTTCCCCGACGTCGCGCAAAAGTGGCAGGACAGAATTCAATACATAATGGTTGACGAATTCCAAGACGTGAGCGCGAAGCAATATTCCATCGCGCAAATTTTGAGCCGCAAGCACAAAAATCTTTTTATCGTCGGAGACAGTGACCAAACGATTTACTCTTGGCGCGGTAGCCACGTAAAGCTTATTCTTGACTTTGACAAAAAGTACAAGGACGCAAAGACGGTTTTGCTTTTAAAGAACTACCGTTCCACGCCGCAAATTCTTACGGCGGCCAATTCGTTGATCGCGCGGAACACTGTCCGCTATCCCAAGGAACTTGCGCCGACAAAAAAGGCCGGCCCCAAGCCGCTTTACTACCACGCTTCAAGCGAGGAGGACGAGGCCAAGTGGATATGCAAGAAGATTAAGGAGTTGTGCGGCCTTTCAAGAAAATCGAAAGCAAAACAAAAAGCGGACGAGGCGGCCGCCGCGCCTCTTGGGCGTGCAAGCGATTCAAGCGCCGCGCCATGCAATCTCCGTGACATTGCGATCCTTTACCGCGCCCATTACCTTTCGCGCTCGCTAGAAGAAGCCTTTATCAAAAACGATTTGCCTTACCGCATCCTTGCCGGAACGGAATTTTACGGCCGCCGCGAAATCAAGGACATGATTTCTTACTTGCGAATGTTGACGGTGGCCGACGACGTTTCATTTTACCGCACGGTAAACCTTCCCAGCCGCAAAATCGGAAAGAATAAAATCGCCGCGATAAAAGAATACGCCGACAATAACGACTGTTCCGCCTACGCCGCGCTAAAAGGCTTGCTTGCGCAAGACGATCCGATTTTAAAAGGAACAAAGGCGAAGGCCTACGTTGACGCGATAGAAGAAAGCCGCGCGCT
>CADCCO010000061.1 GCA_902799965.1 uncultured Spirochaetaceae bacterium | reverse complement strand
ACGCCCATCAAGACGACGGTTTTGAACGTGTCCATGTTCTCCGGGTTTTCGTGCTTTGCGTAAAGATCCTTTATTTTTTCAACAAGAATGTCCAAGTCATCCGCGCCGTCAGAAGCAGGGCTGGAATCCGAGCGCGTTTCCATGCGGCCCAAAAATTCTCCGAGCGCGCCAAGATAGCGTTCCAAGCGGAAAATCAATTTTTCCAGCGTGATTTTTTTGGACAATTCCTTTTTGGTAAAAAGCGAAACGTAAAAACCGTCCTGCTTTTCTCGCTGCGCGTCCAAAAAATTTTGCGTCCGCTCGTCCGCGCAAACTTCTTCGCGCAGCTTTCCGCAAAAAAGCGAGTCCAAGTCGGTGATGATTCTTCCGTCCGTTCCCAAAAGCGAGCACACTTTAAAGAACACGCCAAGCTCATCCTTTCCGCCAACGTCAATCACGCCAGTACCGGCGGAACCCATTTTGTTTTCCACGCAAGAAAGCAGCCTGGTGAACAATTGCTGGTCGGTGTAGCCTTCCACAAAAATTTGCTTGTCCGAAAAAAAGAATTGCTTGTGGTATGTGTTGAAGCGCGGCAAAAAGCGGCGGAACATTTGCTCGTCGTTTTCGCTCAGCGAATCAATGCTGGTGGGAGCGCGGTTCACGTGGCACACAACAACGCCAAGCAAGTCTTCGGCAAAATTAAGGTCGATGAAGTAAGGCGAGTGCGTTATCAAAAAGAAAACCCGCTTGGGGTCTTGCGCGCTGGCCTCGCGTATGCAGTTCATAAAGAATTGCTGGAACTGCGGGTGCAAGTGCAATTCAGGCTCGTCCAAAATCAAGCAATTTTTTTTGCCGCTGGGATTTCCGTAAAGCGCCACCAAGAGCGTAAGAATTTCCTTTAGGCCGTGGCACTCGCCTTGCCTTAAATTGTATTCAACGCCGCGCGCCTTGTTGACCACAATCGCGACAAGCCTGCCGCCTGGCGCTTCTTCAAAGCGAATTGACTTTGAAAACATATTGCTAAGAACGTCTTCGATTTTTTGGCGGACGGCTTGGTTTTCGCGAATCGTTCTCATTGCGGCGATGTCGTCGTCGGAATCGCGCTCGGCGCGCAAAAAATTTATGTCGTAGCCCGCCGCGTTGAACTGCTCTGCGATTTGTTCGGCAAGCAAAGTTTTTCCGCTTCCGTTTTGGCCGACGATTAAATTGACGTTGGTCCAATTGCTTTTTTCAAACGAAGCCTTTCCCCAGAGAAATGGAATTTTCGCCTTAACGTTCACTTCTATCATAAAAACTACCGCGCCGTTTCCAAAACAAATTTCAAGAACTCGTCCTTGTCTTCCTGCGTCTTTGCCTTGGCCATATACATTTGGTTTCCCATCGTGGCCGCCATCACTTGCGGCATCCGCTCGTTCATCACAAGGCGCTCGCCGTAGCGCTCGACGATTTCTTGGTTGGAATGAACGTAGCGGCGCTTGTCGCGGCGGGCGGCGTAGACGCAATAGTGGTGGTCGCCGGAATCTTTTAACAAGCGCTTGTCGGAGCAAACCATGTCGGCCCAGATTTGATAAACGTCAGTCGAATGCGCGTAGTTCATCATGTCGGGGGTGTAGCCGCCCGCCGGCCTCATGTTCACCTCAAGGCCTACAAAGTCGCCAACGGCGCCCAAGCCTTTTTTGGCTTGCGTCAGCCTAAAAAATTCCATGTGGACAAAACGGTTTTTTACGCCAAAAGATTTTAGCGCGGCCCGTCCTAGTTTTGCCAACGCTTGGGGAACTTGCGGAATCGTCCAATAGCTTAGGTCTTGTTCCTGCAAAACGATGTCCATAATCGACGGCGGAAAAACGCTCGACGACTCAAACAACGGCTCGCCCTTGGAATCGCAAATCGCGTCGTAGGAATAAATGTCGCCTGTCACAAATTCTTCCATCACATACTGAACGGGAGGAAGGTGGTCAAAAAAATTGTCAAACTCAACTTGCGAACTAAGCTTCCAAGTGTCGTGCGCTCCAACGCCGTTGTCCGGCTTTACGATTACAGGGAACTGAACTTCGTCCACAAATTTTTGGGCGGCTTCTTTTGTAGTGATGCGGTGGCAGCGCGCGGTTGGAATGTTTCCTGCGGCGTAAAATTTTTTCATGTCAAATTTATTTTTCCAGCCAGAAATTTGTTCCGCTCCGATTCCGCTTGTGATGTTAAAGTCCGTTCGCAAGCGCGCATCCGTTTCTAGCCAATACTCGTTGTTGGATTCAATCCAATCGATGCGGCCATACTTAAATGCAAAGAAAGCCACGGCGCGATACATTTTGTCGTAGTCTTCCATGTTGTCGACAAAATAATATTCGGTAAGGCAGTCTTTAAGCTGCGGCTCAAGGCAATTGTAGGGAGCGTCGCCAATTCCCAAAACGTTGGCGCCGTTCTTTTTTAGCCGGTCGCAAAAGTTCCAGTAAGTTCTGGGAAAATGCGGCGAAACAAAAATAAAATTCATAACCCCTCCGACGCGGCGTTCAAGACCAAAATCGTCGCGCCTCGACAGTTCCTATTTTAACACAGTTTTTTTGAAACCGCAATGCCGTCGCCCGCGCTATAAAATTCCGTCTTAAACTCCGTGTTGTCTTTTAAAAACTGAATGTACTTTCGGATTTTTTTTATCAATTTTTTTGTGGAATAATTGTGCGTCAGGCTTATGTCTTCCACCATTCCGTGGAACGAAAGGTTGTCGCTGATTATCGCTCCGCCTTGCGCCAAATTGTTTTTAAAGCGCTCAAAAAATTTTATGTACTGCGCCTTTGGCCCGTCGATGAAAATCAAGTCGAACTTTTCCTCAAAGCTGAACGTGGCCGCGTCGCCCAAAAAGCAAGTCACGCGGTCCATCAAATTTTCGTCGTGAAAATTTTGCACGGCCTGATGGTAGCGGTCAATGTCCGCCTCAATCGTAAACACTTGGACGTCCGGCGACGCGAGCGCGAATTTTGTCGCCGAGTATCCGATCCCCGTTCCGATTTCCAAAACGCAGCGCACCTTGTTTTGCTTGATGTAATTTAAAATAAATTCCATTCCGCTGTCCTGCATTATCGGAACGGCATTCTCCGCGGCTGCTTGTTTTATTTGGTCAATGTCGGTCATTTAAAATTCCAACTTAAATTTTGGCAGTTCCCGCTTCCAAATCTCGGCCATAAAGTCGTAGCCCGCTTGGTTGGGGTGGACGCCGTCCAAGCACATTAGGGTCTTGTAGTTTGGGTGGGCCAAAAACTCGGAGCGGATGTCAACGATTTGAACGCCAAGGGAGCGCGCGATGGCGGCGGCTTTTAGCGAAAACAATTCTTGGTTTTGGTAAAGGCGCATCGCGGCGGCCCGTTTCTGGTCTTGCGGGTCATTCTGGCTCGCCGCGCAGTCTTGGTCTTGCAAATACTTCTTGTTTATAAACCTAACAATCGCCGCCTCGTCGTTTCCGATGCAAATGTTGTTGAACCACCATTCGGGGACAAGCGGCGTGGGAATCATGATTACCGGCGTGATTTTGTTTTGGCGGGCGACACTGACGGCTTCTTCCATAAGGCGCGTAAATTCTTCAAGCGGGCAGCGCTGCAAGCGCTCGCCGTCGGGATTGGCGGACACCGCGCTCCAGTCGTAGTCAGAGTCGTTCGTTCCTGACTCGATGATTCCGATTTGCGCGCTGGCTCCGTTCCGCAAGCTTCTGTCTTGAGTTCTGCGAGTCTTTGTCATCCACGAGCCAAAAACGCTTTTGTTGGCCAGCTCAATTCCAAGAGCCGCGCAAGCCTGGCTAAGAGAATCCTTTTCCGTTATGTCAAAGCGCTTTGAGTCGCCGCCAGACACAACGCCTTTTAAAATCGAATCGCCCCACGCGATAATAGAAGTCACCATAAACTTGATTTTATCACAAAATGGCGCTATTATGGAAGAATGGCCGCAAGAAAAATGCAGTCCCTAAAATCCAAAATTCTTCTCCTGATTTTTTCCTGCGCGGCGCTCATAACAATCGCCACATCGATGGTCGCATACAAAACCATCAGCAACGTTCTTAGCCAAGACATCGCGCAAAAAATGAACTACCTTTGCAAAACAAAAGCGCTGGAAACAGACCAACGCTTTTTGCATATAGAAGACACAGTGAACAATGTGGCCACGCTCATCAAGGACAGAATTGATTCCCCCGACTCTCTCAAAGACCAAAATTACAGAAAAAAAGCCGTCGCAGACATCGACAAGTTTTTTAGAGGAATCGCGCTTAACACCGTCGGAATTGTTTCATTCTACATTTCCCTTGACCCGGACTTGATAAACGGCATAGACGGATTTTTGTACACAATGAACCAAAAGGGCTTTTTGGCAAAAGTTCCGCTCACAGACATTCGCCAGTACGACAAAAACGACATAGAGCATGTCGGCTGGTTTTACATTCCCGTCCAACACGGACGCGGCTTGTGGATGGATCCATACCAAAACAAAAACTTGAACATTTACATGTTTTCCTACGTCGTTCCGGTTTTTAAAAACGGAACTTTGCTAGGAATCGTTGGCATAGACGTTGACTTTAAAGTCTTGGTCGAAAGCATCCATCGGCTTACGGCGGAACGCTCGCGCTACGCCTATCTAAAAAGCCCCGACGGTTCGATTCACTATCACAGCGATTTTTTCAACGGCCAAGTTCACGGAGACTCCTTCCTAAAAATTACGGCCAACAAAGAGATGTTGGACAAAAAAAATTCCGGCGACAAAATAATCCGCTACAAAGAAAACGGCCAAGACCGCGTAATGACATTTGAAACTTTACGCAACGGAATGAAGCTTGTCCTATGCGACAAAAGCTCCGACGTTTACGAAGACCGTGTTCACGCCGTGTTCATAATAATTGTCGTGGCCGCCCTAATGGGAATCATCTTCATAATCATAACAACGCGCCTTGCCACGCAAATCACAAGCCCCCTTGAACAGTTGACAACCGCCGCCAAAAAAATTACGAACGGCCAGCTTGACATAAACCTTCCGTCAGAGACCAACGACGAAATCGGAATCTTGATTCGCGCCTTTAACACGACCGTCGCCCACCTAAAAAAATACACGACAAACATGGAAACGCTCGCATATCAAGACGCGATGACAAAAGTAAAAAATCCCGTCTCATACAAGCTGACCACGGACAATTTGGAAAAGCAAATACGTGAAGGAATCGCGCGCTTTGCCGTCGTTATGTTCGACTTGAACAACCTAAAAAAAATCAACGACCATTACGGACACAAGGCGGGCGACCGCGCTATAAAAATAGCGGCTGACATAATCTGCCGCTCCTTCCCCTACAGCTCGGTTTTCAGAATCGGCGGCGACGAATTTGTCGCGATTCTGCAAGGCATAGAGTACGAAAACCGCAACGCGCTTTTTACGGAATTCGACAAGCACGTGCTAGAAAACAAGTCCAGAGCCGCGGAAAACTACGAGGCGGTGTCAATTGCGCGCGGCATGGCGACTTACGACCCAAACCTTGACTCGACATACCAACACGTTTTTGTGCGCGCCGACACAGAAATGTACAAACACAAAAACGATTCGCGCCAACAAAGCGCGATAAATTAAATAGGCATTTTGAAAGCAGGAGAAAATTTTATGAAACAAATCGCCGTCATTTCTTTTTTTGTCGCCGCCTTTTCACTCTGCGGCTGCGTAAGCACAAAAAAACTTTACGACCTAAAGACTAGCGGCTTGAGCGCTCCGTCGCAAAACACCGTTCGCATTTGCAACATGCTCACTTGGATTTACAACACTTCCACAGATTATGACGACATGAACGAAACGCTAAAAGAAATCGGAATCACGCGCGAAGAATTGCAGACGCTTAAATTTAACGGAAATTACGAAAAGCCATTTGCCAGAAAATTCTCAGTCACTCCAGACGACGATGACGAAAAAGGCATTTATTCCGGCGCCAAAAAACAGGCGCAAAAAATCGCCCGCTTGATTTTAAAAAAATTGCCGCCGGAGAACGAAGCCCCGGCGGAAGAACAACAATAGGAATGGTATGTCGCTACGCTAATTTTGCTATAGGAAGCGATTCAACTGCGCTCTCGCGAGCGCGGGCAATCAAGGCACGCTTACGCTTAAAGCCTTGACTCGTTCCTATTGCGTGCCGCTACTACATCTTTATTTCAGTGACGTAGCTTTGCGTGTCCTTAAAGAGGTCAATCTTGCAAACGCGCGTCTTCCAGTATTCAGCTTCGCTTTTGGTCGTGTAAGGGCCGACGCGCACGCGATAGAACATATTGTCGCGGTTGTCCTTGTAAGTGAACACTTCCGCCGGAATCTTGTTGTCGTCAAGCGCGGCGCGGGCTGTGTCGGCGCTCTTTTTGTTGGTAAATGACGCGGCCTGAACCCAGTAGCGGGAAGCGAGCGGCGCTTTTTTTGCGGGAGCGGGAGCCGCCGCGACTTTTTTAGTCGCGCTTGTAGCAGGAGCCGGAGCCTTGGCGACGCTCTTTGAGGCCGCGCTTGTTCCGGGCTTTCCCGTGTAAATCGTAGAAGGAGCGGCCTTTGTTCCCGCGTTTGAAAGAGCTTCCTGGCCCGCGCGGCTGGTTGCCGTAACGGCGCTAGAAGCGTTGGACTTCAACTCAATCGTGGTTGCTGCGGAAGCGTTCGCTTCGCCAGCGGCGGCTACTTGCGCGTTCTTTTCTTCGCAAGCCCTTTGGCTTTGGGCCACAGCTTCTTGGCCGGCAGGCTCGCCGCTTTCGATATTTTGAAAGGCCAGCGTGTTTGAATCCAAAGCCGTAGTCGCGCCAGTCGTTTCAACCGGAGTGATGACAGGCTCGCTGGTCTTGGCCGCGACAGGCGTCGTTTCAATTGTTGTTATTGAAGCGGTCGCCGGCGCGCTTGTAGAAGGAGCGTTCAGCAAAAGCGCGGCGCCAATCACTACAAGCAAAAACACGCCGCTAGCCGCGATAATCCACAAAGTCTTTTTTTGTTCCATAATTTGACCTCGAAAGTTTTTCTAGTTCTATAGTCAAATTATCGGAACTCCGCGCAAAAACTTTATACTTAAACACAATCAAAAAAATGCTCCCAGTCGCGGTTGCGTCAGATCGGCGCCGCTT
This sequence comes from uncultured Spirochaetaceae bacterium, assembly GCA_902799965.1. Lineage (GTDB taxonomy): Bacteria > Spirochaetota > Spirochaetia > Treponematales > Treponemataceae > Treponema_D. Next base: position 3,677 of record CADCCO010000061.1, on the reverse strand, counting down.
GATAACTGCGCTACACACGCATTGCGCCTTGAAACTATTTTACGCTGCCGCTATCGCGGCAGGCGCAAGGCGAGTGTCGCCGCCCGCCGCCCCGCTCCTTCGCGCATTTTTTTTATCGTTTCACCCCCCTTAAAGTTTGGCGCCTTTCAAGCAAATATCGCGGATTCGGGGATTTCAACCGTGACGCGCTTGACCTTGCCCTTGCGCTCGAACAAGTCGCGGCTAAGGCTTTCGCTCAAAGACGCGCCGACCGTGTTGGAGTCAACCGAAATCTTCACTTCGCCGGCGCCGCTAAGAACGTACTCAAAGGGAACGCCAAAGCGGGTGAACGAAAGCTTTTTGTCCGCGCCAAATTCCTTCTTTTGCAAGAGCGCGGGCTTGATTGCAAGGCGGCCTCCCTGAATGTCCATTCCCAGCTCGCCCCAGCGCGTAATCACTTCCTCTTTTACCTGGCCCGTCATGCCCGGCTGCTTGGCGCCCTGGTTATGTGGCGTGTGCGAATACGGGTCAACCGGAAAGGCGCCGTAAAGTTCCGGCGTTTTGTTGAACGAAAGACCTTCGCGGATTTTGTAGTAGCGCTCGCCCAATTCATGGGCCGCCGCGTCGCCAGCTTCAAGCGCCGCGAAAAAGTTTTCCTGCACGGCGAGCAAAAGCTTTGAAACCATGTGCCAGTAAATGGAGCCGATTCCCTCAAAGGCGTAGAATGTTCCGCTTCGGCCCGTGAACTTTTTGTGGTCAAAAACCTTTTCGTAAAGCGCGGCCAAGTCCGCTCGCTCGCCGTCCGACAAGTCGGGGTAAACGCGCGCGGCGGCATCCAGCAGGACGTTGGCGTTCCTAAAGTCCGGGTTAAAGTGAACCGTTCCCGCGTCAAGCGCGTCGTTGTAAACAAGCGAGTCCGCGTCGGGGGCGGTGTATCCGCGCTCCAATTCCGCCTTTAAGACCGGAATCTTTTTCGCGTCCGCAGCCGCCACAATGTTCTTCTTTACAAAGCGCGGAAGCTCTTTTGACGGATACAGCATGTAAGAATGCTGGCGGCCTTCGTACATCGCGCTCTTTTCCAAAGCGGCGCACAAGTCGGCGCATTCCCGCGCGGAAAGCAAGCCGCTGGAAAGAACGGCCACTTGGCCTTCGAGCATTTCCTCCAAATAGCCAATGTCCATTCCGTCCGCGCTGACAGAAAGCGTGTTGTAAGAATGGTAAAGGCCGTCGCTTCTCTTGTTGGCCTTGATTGAATTTTCTGCCGCCGCGATGAAAGCGTCCAAGGCCGAAAGAATTTCCGCCTTGGAAATTTCAAGCGTTTCTTCAAGCCGCGACGCTTTTTCGTAAAATGCGAAGCGCTCGTTTTGGAAAGCTAAGCCGCATTTTTTGACAAAGTCCTTTTTGGCGGCGGGGCTTTTCAAAGCCTCAAGGTCAGCGTTTTTGTACAGTTCCGAAATTTGGTCAAAGAAAGACTTCAAGGCCATCGGAACCGTCCAGCTTTCCGCGCCGGACTTTTCAAAAAGCGAGCGGACAAAGACCATCATTCTGCGAAGATAGCAAAGAGTCACCACGCTAAGGCCGTAGCCCGCCAGAGCGTTGTTAGCGTCGTTCCATTCAGGCCGCTGGGTGTTCAGCCAAATGCCGCCGTAGGGAACAAAGTTTGCCAGCTTTGTCAAAATCAGTTGAAGCAGCTTTGCCGCCATAGTGACCATATAAGGGCTTCCGTCCTTTCCGCAAAGCTTGGCGTCGCTTCCGAATTTTTTTGCGTCGGCCAAAATCTTGTCGTTAAGGTCGCGCATAAACGTTATTGTGTCGCGCGGATTTTTTTCGATGTCGGCGTAAGTCTTGATGTGGTAGGGAACATTGGCCGCCGTGAAAATTTTCTTGTTCAAAAGTTCCGGCAAAACGCCCGCGTCAAATTTGTCCTGCAGCTCCAAAAGCTTTTGCAAGTAAATGATTTGGTGGTCGTTCCAGTAGCCGATGTTGGCCCAAGGATTGTTCGGCTCAGGAATTTCCCAATCAAGGCCCGCGCGCGTTATGCGGTAGGGGTTAAAGCCGTCGGCGGTCGTCGCGTTAAGAAACTTGGAAATCATTCCAGTAATGTAAACCGGATAGCTCATCGCGAGCGCTTCCCAGTTTTGGAAAATGTCGCGCCAGTTTCCTTCGTAGTTCAAAATCGGCTGGCCAAGGCTGTCCTTCAAGTTAATCGAAAACTTGTTCCACGGACGGCTGGGGTCGCCGTGCCTGCGCGAGAACGAAAGCGGAAGGTATTCCAAATACAGGCGCTCCAACTGCGCGTCGCGCGTAGAGCGGATCGTCTCGCCCAACTCCGCGTAATCCACCGTCGCCGCCAAGCCCAAAGCCCGCGCGTCGCTGGCCTTGGCGCGGTTTCGCGTTTCAACAAAGTTGATGAAGTCCGCCGACTGAACGTCGTTGTTCTGGACGAACACGCCGCCGCGCATAATGTTGAACATTACGTTGGCCTCGTGGTGAATCGAAGCCATTTTGTCGGCGGTGTTTTGCAAGCCGTCCGCGCCGGCGACGTATTCTTCCAGCAAGGCGCGCGTCGCGTCAACGTCGGCCAAGATTTCCTTTTCGAGCGCGGCGCGGTTTTGCAAAGCCTTGACTAGTTTTTCTATCGCGCCCACTTCCAAGCGCGCGTCAAAAACCTGAAGCCATTTTTCTTCCGCGCCGGCGGCCAAATTCAATTCCCGCTGAATAAAGCAGGAAGCGCGCTCGCCTTTCAACACGTCGTCCGTCCGCAATGCTTCACCGCGCGCGAACAAGGCCGGACTTTCGGGCGAAAGATAAACTTGCGCGTCCGCCGTAAAGTATGAAACGTTCGCGTAAAGCGCTTCGCTGGGCTCGGCCTTGTCGGTCAAAACGGACGACATCGAAAAGAGCGCGAGGCCCGACGGATCCAAGTCGGTCTTTTTGTAAGCGTCAATCAAATTGGATGTGTTGTTCTGAACGTCGGTGTTGGCGCAGGCGGGCATTATGTTTCTAGCTCCGTCAAGAACGACGGCGGAGGCTTCTGCTTGCCCAAGATTCTTAATCGAACAAATTCTAACCAAGCCAAATTTGTCGGCGCTCGTCCATTCGGTCCGCCAAGCCAAATTCAACTCCTTGTTGATTTCCTCAAAAATCACGTGTGAGCCGCTTGAGTTTTTGTAAAGGTTCCGCTCAACCTTGAATTCCGCCTGCTCGGCGAAAGGCTCCCACAAAAAGGTTCCGCCCTGGCCCTTGACTTTGACGGCGCTAAAGCTTCCGGTCGTGTCCTTTAAGTCCAGAATTTTGTCCGCGGAATAATAGGGAAAAATCGCCCGGCTCGCGTCCTTGCGGCCCGCGCTCAAGGCGCCGTTGGACCAAATGAAATTCCAGGCGTCGCTGGAACTTGTTATGGTCATAAAAAATGGCGGAATCGAATCGACGTTCGCGATTTTATACCAATTTTGGCCCGCGAATTCCACGATTGAGCCAGCCGACGGCGCCGCCTTTTTTTCGGCGATTTCTTCCACAAAACGCATAAAAACTCCTATTTTTCTGTGCGATGTTTTTAAGGCAACCGATTGCCTTGACTCTTTCAGCATAAGGGGGAACGCGCTTTTAGTCAAGCAAAAAGCCCGCCGCGCCCACAAAATTTCGCGCTAAATTTCGCGCCCGCCGCGTTCCTTTACATTTTCACGCAACCCCCGCGC
>CADCCO010000060.1 GCA_902799965.1 uncultured Spirochaetaceae bacterium | reverse complement strand
TCGCAGCAACCTTCGATGTACGTTTCAATCAGCTCCGCCCTGTCCCGCGCGATTACGCTCATGTCCTCCGCGGTCTTGTCTTCAAGGATGCGGGAGATTTTGCCGTTCATAATCCTGTAGAGAAAAAATATAGAGGCAATCGATATAAATGCAAGCAGCGAGGCGATTTTTGCGCTGATTCTTGTGGTTTTCATTGAGATTGCGCCTTATTCCAGCCTACTTTCTTACCGCCATCAACATAACAAATGAGTTGGCCGGAATCACGTAGCGGTTTTGAACGCGCAGGACTTCTTCCTGGCCCGCTTCCGCGACTTCTTCGCCCGCGGGGAAAGAAGTGTCCACTACGCGCGCCCAGACTTTTCCGCCTTCGGGAGTGGGAAGAATTATGTTCATATCGTGAGTGTCGGTGTTGGCGGCGATGTAAAAGTCGTTGTCAAAGTCGCGGCCGTAAATCACGCCGCCCAAAAAGCGGTTCAGCTTTGACCAGTCGGGAATTCTGCCGTCAAAGTCGTACCAAACAATGTCAACGCCGCGCTTTTTTTCGGCCTCGCTTTCGCCAAAAAAATCTTTGCGGACAAAGGTTGGATGCGACTTTCGCACGGCTATCATGCGGCGCGTAAAGTCAAATATTTCCTTGTTCTTTTGCGCGAACGACCAATCGTACCAAGAAGTTTCGTTGTCCTGACAGTAGGCGTTGTTGTTGCCGTTTTGGCTGCGGCGCAATTCGTCGCCTCCCAAAAGCATCGGAACGCCTTGCGAAATCATCAAGAGCGCGATGAAATTTTTTATCTGCTGCTTGCGGAGGCCTTCGATTTTGGCGTTGGTGCAGTCGCCCTCAAAGCCGTGGTTGTATGAATTGTTGTTGTCGCTTCCGTCGCGGTTTCCTTCGCCGTTTTCGTCGTTGCGCTTGCCGTTGTAGCTGACCAAATCGTTCATCGTAAAGCCGTCGTGGCAAGTGATGTAGTTGATCGAAGCCGCGGGCTTTTTGCCGTTGTGAAAATACAAGTCGCTTGAGCCAGCCACGCGCGTGGCCGCCGCCGTGCTAGTGAACTCGTCGCCGCGAACAAAGCGGCGTATGTCGTCCCTGTAGCGGTCGTTCCATTCCGACCAGCGGCCGCCGGGAAAGTAGCCCACGTGGTAGCCGCCGCCTGCGTCCCAAGGCTCGGCGATGATTTTTGTGTTGGCCAAAATCGGGTCGACCGAAATCATATTGGTCAGCGGCGGGAATCCTGCCACTTGGCCCCACTGGTCGCGGCACAAAATCGAGGCAAGGTCAAAGCGGAATCCGTCAACGTGCATTTCCTGAACCCAGTAGCGCAGGCTGTCCATGATGAAATTCATCGTGTTGGGATGGTTGCAGTTGAAGGTGTTTCCGCAGCCCGAATAGTTCATGTAATACTGCTTGTCCGGCGGCAAAATGTAGTACTGGTCGTTTTGAATTCCCTTGAATTCAAATGTGTAGCCGCGCTCGTTTCCTTCGCTTGTGTGGTTGTAGACAACGTCAAGGATAACTTCGATTCCGGCCTTGTGCAGTTCCTTTACAAGCTGCTTGAATTCACGCACGGGGCCGCCGGGGCTTCGATCCGCCGCGTAAGTGTTTTTGGGCGCGAAAAATCCGATTGTGCTGTAGCCCCAGTAGTTCGTCAGGCGCTCGCCGTTCTTGGGGTTTGTGTTGCCGTTTTCGTTTTCGTCAAATTCCTGTATCGGAAGAAATTCCACGGCGGTGACGCCCAACTCTTTTAGGTAATCGATTTTTTGACTAAAACCTAAATAGGTTCCGGGGTTTTGCACGCCCGAAGACGGCGAGGCGGTGAAGCCCTTTAAGTGAACTTCGTAAATGACGGATTTTTCAAGCGGAAGGTTCAAGGGCCGGTCGCCTTCCCAGTCAAATTCCGCGTCGTCGATTACCACGCATTTTGGAAAAAGGTGCGCCTTCATCGGGTCGCGGCCCTTTATGTACATCGCGTCCAAGCCGCGCGTAGAGGACTCGCTAAAGGCTTTGTAAACCGAGCCTTCGCTGTAGCACTTTGCGCAAGGGTCCAAAAGATAGCGGCTGTAGTCAAAACGAAGTCCTCGCTCCGGCTCGTGGGGTCCGTCTATTCTATATAAGTAAAGGTCGCCGGCGGCCGCTTCCGGGACTAGGGCGTGCCAAACGTCTCCGCTTTTGTTTTGAACGGGGTCCAGGTCAAGCTTGGCGTAAGGTTCTGGCGAAGTGGGGCTTTCAAAAAAGCACAGGGACACTTTTGTCGCGTCCTTTGAGAATATGGAAAAATTCACGCCGCCCTGCGTTGGAATCGCGCCGTAACCAATCGGCTTTCCCGGCTGCAAAGTCAAAGTCTTCATAACATTTCATTATAGCGCAAAATCCGCCGCTTTTCAAGAAAATTTCCATTCGCGCGTTCTTGACAAAAAAGGGCGGCGGCGCTATAGTGGTTACCGAATGGTCGGTAACATTACCGAATGTTCGGAAACATACGGAAGGACAAATGCCCAGACAGGAAAACACAAAAGAAAAAATCATTGAATGCGCGTTCAGCCTCTTTGAAAAGCCCCGAATGTCGGACATTTCATTGGGCGAAATCGCGGCAAAAGTCGGCATTTCCAAAACCGCGTTTTTCAGGCATTACAAGAACAAAGAGGAACTCGTTGAAAAAATGCGGGAAAGGTTTTTCGAAGCCTTTGCGGAAATGATTTCCCAGCTTGAACCGTCCAGGCCTGCTTACAACTTAAAAGCCGTAAGCAAAGCCGTTCACTGCGTTTTTGACTTTAACGAAAAATACCCAAACTACTTGTCCTACTTTTTGCAGATGTCCTTTAGCGACCAGATTTTGGACGAAGGGATGAATTTGATTTTGCTCGACAACGGAATAAACATTCTTCACGACGACATATTCAAGGACAAAAACAAGTTTTCTCCGCGCAGAATGGTTCCCAACTATTTTGAGCAAACCCTGCTGTCCTTTTTGTTTTTGGCCTTTTGCAAAAACAGCGCGCTTTTAAAGATAACCGATTTTGAAAAATACAAGCAAAAAGTGGCCGACTTGATTTATAACGGCTTGGGCAAAAAAAAGAATCCCATTTCTCCTGAACGCAAAAAAGAGCTGGACAAGATTTGCGAGATTCAGCTTGAAAGCGACAAAAAATCCAACCGCTTTTTCAACGCCTTTGTGGACTTGCTCCAAAAATCCAAGTCGTCGCGAATCACAATCAAAAAAATCGCCGAGGCGCTGGGAATGTCGCAAAGCAGCGTCTACTCCTTCTTCACGAACAAAAGCGACTATATGGCCAACATGCTTTTGCAAGAAACCGAACGGGCTGGCGGCATCATAAAAGAGCGCTGCGCCGCCGCCAAAAATTCCGACGAAGCCATTTACATTATGATGAGGTCGGAAGCCAATTACTTTGCCCTGCGCCCGCAGGTGATAGCGCTGCACGGATTTTTCATTATCCAGGAAGCGGCGTTCAGCGCGAGCGACTTTGACGGAGTGCGCGCCAAAACGATGGAAATGTCCAAAAACTACATTATACCCGACGGCGTTCCAAACGGCTTTGACTTTCCGGTGAGCGACAACGCCACTCTGTTCATCAAGTGGATTTCGAGCTTGACTGTCGCTTTTATGATGTTGGGAACCCGGCACAAATTCCCGCCGGAATGGCTGGACTTTTACGTTTCAACTGTTTACGAAATGATTCAATGCGGAATAAAAATAATAAACAAGGACGGAGAATAGCATGAAAAAAATTTTTGCATCGGCGCTTTTTGCCGCTCTTTTTGCCGCCACGGTTTTCGCGCAAGCCGAAACAGTGGCGCTTACGGTCGACCAAGCGCTTGAGTTGGCCGCCGAGCGCAACCGAACGCTAAAGAGCGCCGAAATCGATTTGGAAATCAAGGAACGCGCCTCCAAGTATTCTTGGAACGTGTTCTTTCCTACGGTACAAGCGTCGTTTACCGCCGCGCGAACCACGGACATTGACGGCACTTTGGAGCAATTGAACTCGATGAGCCAAATGGCCGCGACGCTCCAAACGCTGACCACCAAAAACCAAACCTACTACATACCTGTGACCGCGCAAGAAAAACATCACTGGGCTTTGGTTGGAAACATCGGCGCGTCGCTTAACTTGAGCCTTGCGTATATCGGACAAATCCAAGCGGCAAAGGCCGACTACGAGGGCGGAAAAATCACCTGGGAAAAAAGCCAAAAAGAAACTTTGATGAACATAAAGAAATTGTTCTACGGCCTTTTGCTCCAGCAAGAAGCCTTGGCCGTCAAAAACGCGACTTTGGAAAACGCCCGCCAGCGCGCCTCGCAAGCGGAAGCCAATTACCGCAACGGCTTGATTCCCGAATTGCGCTTGCTCAACGCGCAGGTAACTTACGAAAACCAAAAACCGGAAGTCGAAAGCGCCGAGCAATCGCTGAACCAGCAGCTGGACACATTTGCCTTTTTGATAGGCCTTCCAGTCGGAACGAAAATCCAGCTTGTAGGCTCAATCGAGCCGGTTTACGTAAACGTGGACAGCGACGGGCTTTTGGAAAAATATTCCGAAAGCAGCTTGGACATCCGCTCGCTTCAAAGCAACATCGAAGTTTTGAAATGCAATTTGAGCGCCTTGAATTTTTCAAGCTTCACTCCGGCGCTGGCCTTGAACTACGGCTGGCAGCCGACCAAAAGTTTTTTCAGCGACAGCTCAAAGTGGACTGACCAAGGAAACCTTACCATAACGCTGGCGTGGAACCTTACGAACATGCTTCCCTTTAGCGCCAACCGCCAAAAGGCCAAGGATTTGCAGGCCAACCTAAAAAAGCTGGAGCTTGCGATGGAAACGCTAAAAGAAAACCAAAAGGTTCAAGTGAAAAAAGCGGTGGACACGCTCAACCAAGCGCGCAAGCAAATCGATTCGATGGGCCGCAACATTACGCTTGCCCAGCGCGCCTATGATTCAAGCGCCCGCTCTTACAGAAATGGCGCGACGGAATTGTTGGACTTGCGCGATTCGGAAAGCCAGTTGAACCAAGCCAAGCTTGGACAGCTTAACCAAAAGTTCAATTACATTTCCGCCTTGATGGATTTGGAATACACATTGAACGCGGACTTGTCTGCGTATAAAGAGTAAAATTTGGAGGAATATATGAAAAAATTTGCAAACACAAAGACCGCGCTTTTTGCGGCGCTCGCTTTGGCGACATTCGCTTTGACGGGCTGCAATGGAAAAGACGGCGACGGCAAAAAAGAAGAAGGCGAACTCGAAGCCTTGTTCGCGGTCAACACATACAAGACAAAGGCCGGAAACTTGGACGAATACTTGGAATTTGGCGGCGACGTCGCGGCGGTTTCTTCGGTCGCGGCCTTGCCTGACATGACGGGAAAGATTTCTCGCGTTATGGTTAATGTTGGCCAAATGGTAAAGAAGAACCAAGTCTTGGCCTACGTTGACGCTAGCCGCCCCGGCATGGACTACAGCGCCAGCCCCGTAAAGGCTCCGATTTCGGGCCGCGTCATTTCGTTCATTCCTACTATTGGAACGATGGTTTCGCAAGCGTCCGTCATCGCTGAAATCGCCGACACGGACGAGCTTGAAATTAAGGTCAGCGTCGCCGAACGCTTCGTCAGCCGCATCAGCTTGGGCCAAACTGCCGTCGTAACATTTGACGCTTATCCCGGCGTTGAATTCAAGGCGCGCGTTTTTGAGGTAAGCCCAGTTCTTGACCAGGCCAGCCGCACGATGAGCGTAAAGCTTAAGATTAATCCGCCGGACAAGAGAATCAAGGCCGGCATGTACGCCCGCGTCCGCCTCATCACCGAAAGCATTAAGGACGCGATTGTTGTTCCCGCCAGCGCGATTATAACCCGCGAAGGCTCGCCTTACTTGTTCGTCATTTCATCCCAGAAGAACGGCGACACGCCCGCCAAGGTTCGCCTTTGCGCGGTTGAGCAGGGCATTTTGGTTGACAACAAAACGGAAATCACGAAAGGCCTTATCGCCGGCGACGAAATCGTCGTCAAGGGCCAAAACCTTTTGAACGACGGCGCCAGCGTCAACATCGTGGCGGTTCAGGAATAATGGCGCGGAGGATTGTAAATGACTTTTTCTGAAAGATGCGTAAACAAGCCGGTCACGACGCTGCTGACATTTTTGGTCGTAATCGCGCTTGGAATTTACTGCGTGTTCAACTTGCCGGTTGACATGTACCCGGACATGGACATTCCATACATCATCGTTTACACAAGCTATTCAAACACAGGTCCGGAAGAAATAGAGCAAAGCATTACAAGAACTTTGGAGTCTTCGCTTTCGGGCGTAAGCGGCTTGAAAAAGCTTAGGTCAAATTCTTCCAACGGAAACAGCCTTGTCATTTTGGAACTGGAATACGGAACCAACCTTGACGCGGCCACCGGAGAAATACGAGACAAAATTGACATAGTCCGCTCGTACCTGCCGGACGACGCGGACAGCCCGATGATTATGAAAATGGACCCTTCGATGATGCCGATTATGGTCTTGGCCTTGAAGGGAAACCGAACGCCTGAGGAATTGCGCGACTACGCCAAGGACATCGTTCAGCCGCGCTTGGAACAGCTTGACGGAATCGCCAGCGCCAACATTATGGGCGGCCGCCAAAAATCGATTAACGTTGACATTCCCCGCGACCGTTTGGAGGCTTACGGCCTTAGCATCAGCACTGTGGCGCAAATGATTGGCGCGCAAAACATCCAAAGCGCCGGCGGAACGATTACCAGCGGCGACACAAACTATTCGATTAAGACTAGCGGAAAGTACCAAAGCGTCGACGACCTAAAGAACACCGTTATCTCCTACAAGCCCAGTTCATACGGCCTTGGCGGCGGCGTTGAGCTAAAGACAGTTCTTTTGCGCGACGTGGCCGACGTTTACGAAGGCTACAAGGACGAAGAGTCAATGGCTTCGGTTGACAACGAGTCGTGCGTAATTATGACCGTTCAAAAGCAGAGCGGAAAGAATTCCGTCACCGCCGCCAAGAACGTTCGCAACGCATTTAAAGGCATTCAGTCCAACCTTCCCAACGACGTAAGCATGACCGAAGTTTACAACACCACGGACATCATCGAGCAGACAATCAGCGAGGTTGTCAAGTCGGTTGTCCAAGGCGCGCTTTTGGCGATTTTGGTATTGCTTGTCTTCTTGCGCTCTTTCAAAAGCACAATCATCATCGGCTTGGCGATTCCGATTTCAGTTTTCATCACGCTCTTCTTGATGTACTTTAAGGGCATCACAATCAACATGATTTCGATGGCCGGCCTGCTGCTTGGCATCGGCATGTTGGTCGACAACTCAATCGTAGTTTTGGAAAACATCTACGCCTACATTCAGCGCGGCGCCAAGCCAAAAGTGGCCGCAGTTCTTGGCTCGCAGGAAATGGTAACGTCAATCACCGCTTCAACCTTGACTTCTGTGTGCATCTTCTTGCCGATGATTATGTTCCACAAAAAGCTTGGAATGATGGGACAGATTTTTGACAGCCTTGCGTGGACAATCATCTTCTCTTTGATGTGCTCGCTCATTGTCGCCATCGCGCTTGTTCCGGTGTTGACTTCAAGCTATCTTAAGATAAGCAAGAACGCCGACGAAAACTATTCGGGCGTTTTCGCCAGCGTCAACCGTTTGTTCAACCGCTTTTTCTTGGGACTTGACAACGCCTACGCAAAAAGGGTCCGCTTTGTCTTGCGCCACAAAAAGCTTTGCATTTTTGGCTTGTTCATCTTGTTCGTTCTTTCAATCTTCACGGTAAAATTCGTGGGCTTCATCTTTATGCCTGAAGCGGGCAGCAACGTAGTTCAAGTTGAAATTGAAATGCCCAAAGGAACGACGCTCGACGTGACAAATCAAGTGGCGGAATCCTTGCAAGCCACGGCCTCGCAGGATTTGAAAGGCGTCAAGTACACCGCGATTATGACTGGCGGTTCCGGAATGTGGTCCGCCGACAAGGGCACCAACAACGCCACGGTAGTGTTCGCCTTTTACGAAGAAAGCAAGCGCGAGCCGGGTTGGGACAACGTAAAGAGCGCAAAAGAAAAATTGCGCAAATACTTCAATATGTTCCCTGGCGCCAACATGAAGTTCGGAACCAATATGAACGACGCTTCCTCTGGCGGAATGTCGGTAAACGTAAAGTGCAACGACTTGAACCTTTTGCGCGACACAGGACGCAAAGTTGAAAAGCTGATAAAGGAAAAAGGCGGCGACCTTGTGACCGAAGTAACCACCGACTTGGAGGACGGACTTCCGCAGGCGGAAATCGTCGTTGACCGCGCAAAGATGTACGAGCTTGGCTTGAACATCTACAACGTAGGCGCGGAAATTCGCGGCGCCATAAACGGAACGACGGCCAGCCGCTACACCGACAAGGGCGACGACATCGACGTAATCGTTCGCTTGGCAAAAAAGGACACCTCGGCGCTGGAAGACTTGGACAAAATCTCTGTCGTCAACTCGCAGGGAATGCGCGTTCCGCTTTCGAGCTTTGCGCATTACGAACAGTCGCTCGCGCCTGTCACAATCCACCGCGAAAACCAGTCGCGCATAATTCACATTACTTGCAAACCCAAGACTGGCGTTTCTCTGGACAAAATTCAAAGCGGCTTGACAAAAATCATTAACGACAACATTCCGTCCGACGAGAACGTCCGCATAAACATTTCGGGCGACTACGAAGACATGATGGAAGCGGTCGTCAACTTTGGCGCGATTATCTTGATGGCGGCCGTTTTGGTCTTTGTCGTAATGGCCAGCCAGTTTGAGTCGCTGATGGACCCCTTCATCGTTTTGTTCACGATTCCGCTTTCGTTCATCGGCGTTATGGCGATTTACGCCATGACCCGCAACCAGCTTAGCATCGTCACCGTAATGGGCGTTTTGGTTTTGGTCGGAACAATCGTAAACAACGGAATCGTTTTGGTCGACTACACCAACTTGCTGCGAAAGCGCGGCTACTCGCTGGACGAAGCCTGCGTTGAGGCGGCGCGAAACCGCTTGCGCCCGATTTTGATGTCAACGCTTACGACTGTCATTTCGCTTATGCCGATGGCCTTCTTCCCCGGCGAAGGAAGCGCTTCGATGCAGCCTATTTCGCTCACGGTATTCGGCGGAATGACATTCGGCTCGCTGATGACTTTGTTCTTGATGCCGGCCGTATACCACATCTTCAACAGCCGCCGCGAGCGCGCCGCCGCCAAAAAAGCGGCCAAGCTTGAAGCCAAGGCGCGAAAGCGTCTTGAAGGCAAAAAATAAGGGAGGCGCAAAATGAAAGACAAGAAAGAGAAAAAAGAAAAGAAATCCGGCGCGAAGGGCGGAAAGCTAAAGCGCGTTGAAATAATCCTTTCGGCCGCCGTTGACGAAGACTTTGCCGACGGCTTTAAGAAAAAGGGAATCGGCGCGCATTTTACAAAAATTTCAGGCGTCACCGGAGCGGGCTTTTCAAACCCAAAATTAGGCGACGCCGTTTGGCCGCAGCTTAACGAAATGCTTTTGGTTTATTGCGACAAAGACGAAGCCAAAAAAATCGTGGAGCTTGTCAACGAAGTTCGCGAAAAGTATCCCACCGAAGGCGTCGCCTGCTTTGTCAGCAAGGCCGCCGTCCGCTAAGGTTCGTTCGTTTAAAAAATGACAGTGCCCGGCTTGACCGGGCATTTTTTTCTTGCTTTCCGCCATTTTTAGATGTATAATTCAAAGAATAAAAATGTTGGAGGCAAGAAAATGAGCGTTGGTTACGCTGAACAAATTTTCTATTCTTTTACGAATCTTGGAAACGCGCAGGAAGTGATTTTGCGCGACAATGTGGACAAAGTGGCGTTGGACGCGGCGATTGAAAAAACCGTTTTGGTTCACCCTTGGGTCAAGAGCGTCCCCTGCCAAAAAGACGGCGAATTTTATTTTAAAGAAAGCGCCGACGACTTTAAGGCCATTCCCTTTGCCGGCCCTATGCCGCTTGGAGACGAAAATTCTTTGCGCCGCTTTTTTGGCGTGAATTACCACCAGAATAAAATTTGGCTTACCTACCATCATTCCCTTTGCGACGGAACGGGGCGCATGATTTTTTACAACACGCTCATGCACTATTATTTTAGCATAAAGAACAAAAAGGAATACGACGAGCCAAATGTTTTGCTTTCTTCGCCGGAGGACTTGTATGGAGAGCCATTCGCAAAAATTAGCGAGCTTTCTCCGGGCTACCAGCGCCCCGCCTTGGATTTTGGCAAAGACGCTTTTACCTTTCCCGCGATGAACGTCATAAATTCCATTCCGCTTGAAAACCGCGACAATTGCCGCTATCACTTTACCGTAAAGGAAACGGACTTTATGGCTTACGTAAAGAGCAAGGGGATGACGCCAAGCGTCGCGGTTCAAATTTTTATGGCCAAGGCGATTCAAGAGCTGAATCCCGGCAACAAAAAAAGAATTTTGTGCGGCTTCCCGGTCAACTTAAAAAAATTGATGGGCTGTCCCAATTCGTTCAAGAACGGCTGGATTTTGCAAACGCAGGAATTGAAGATTGACCAGCTTTTAAAGGACGAAGGCGAGTTGGGAAAAGAGCACCGCGCCGCCTTTAAGGAACGGGTCAGCGAGGACACGCTCAAGGCTATGGCCAACGACATCGTAAAGGCCAACCAAGAAGCCCAAAAATTCCACACGATGGAAGAGCGCCGCAAACATTACTTTGAGTCGGCAACTTTTGGCGCTCTCACTTACACGCTCACCTACATCGGAACGCTGCAAAAGACAGAATACTCGGACGAGCTTGTTGATTCAATTTGGTCGTCGCTCAGTCCGGCTCCGATGATAAGCATGGTAGACTTTTACGGAATGTTTTCAATTACAATCAACAGCCCCTTTGTTTTTGACGATTACGCGGCGGCGCTTGTCAAGCAGTTTGAGGCTCATGGAATTCCCGTTCAGTCGAACGAAATTCTTGCGGGAAAGGGCCTTGTTCCGATAAACGCAAAACTTGGAGAATAAAAATGAGCGATGTTAGCGAAGAAATGAAAAAAAGAATTAGAAACGCGGAAGTCCTTAAAAAGGTTTGCAGCGCCAAAGAGGCCGCCGCCTTTGTCCAGCCCAACATGACTTTGGGCGTAAGCGGCTTTACCCAGTCCGGCTACACAAAAGTCGTTGCCAAAGAGCTGGCCGCGCGCGCCGAGGCCGGAGAAAA
>CADCCO010000059.1:2777-14157 GCA_902799965.1 uncultured Spirochaetaceae bacterium | reverse complement strand
AAAGGGTCCCGGCTTTTGGCCTACGGGAACGTCAACCGAGCAAAGGACGGCGTAGGTTTCGTCGGTCAAGGCGTAAATCAAAAAGGCCTTCCATTTTCCGACGCCCTTGAATTTTGTCAAAAGCGACAGTCCGTAAAAAATGTGGCGGATTCCGACCAAGACTTGAATCAGCATTATTTGCGCCAAGCCCGCCTTGGCCGCGAACATTCCGATGGCGATGTATTGGCCGGTTCCCGTGTACATAGTGACGCTCATAAGGGGAGCCAGCCACCAGGGATAGCCCGCGCGCGCCACCATAAGGCCAAAGGGAATTCCGATGGAAACATAGCCAAAGAAAATGGGGGAGGTGATTTTTAAGATTTTCGCGAAGGTCGATTTGTCCATTTTTTTGCGCGCCTATTTTTTGTTGACCGCTTGGACAAAGCGCAGGAAAGCCGCTTTCCCTTCGTCCGTTCTTTTGTAAAGGCCGGCGTGTTCCAAAACTTTTGAAAAAACGATTCCGATTTCCTTGCGAAGAATTTTTTCAGCGTTGTCTTTGCTGAACTTGTACTTGCGCTTGAGCTCGGCCGCCCAGTCGGCGTGCTTTGAAAGGGTTGCGTCGGCGGAAATGTCGCGGCCGCTTACGAGTGCGTCGGAAAGCGCCGCCATTTCTTTTTTTAGGCGGGAAGGAAGGACTGCCAAGCCCATTACTTCTATCAAGCCGATGTTTTCCTTTTTAATGTGGTGAAGCTCCGCGTGGGGGTGGAAGACTCCAAGCGGGTGTTCGCCTGTCGTGATGTTGTTGCGAAGAACCAAGTCCAGCTCGTAAAGCTCGCCGCGCCGGCGGGCGATCGGCGTTATCGTGTTGTGGGGAACTCCGTCTGTCTTTGCGAAGATGAAGGCGCTCTTGTCTGAATAGCTTCTCCACGCCTTTAGAATTTTTTCCGCCAAATTGACCAGCGGCTCTTTTTTTTCCGAATCCAAGCGGATGACGCTCAAAGGCCACTTGACGATTCCCGCCTTGACGCTGGGAAAGCCCTTGAATTGGACTGGCGTTTCAATCGGGGCGCGCGCCATCGGGAATTCGTAGTGGCCGCCCTGAAAGTGGTCGTGCGTTAAAATCGATCCGCCCACAATCGGAAGGTCGGCGTTGCTTCCCAAAGTGTAGTGGGGGAACTGCGTCACAAAGTCCAAAAGGCGCTCGAAAGTAGCGCGGCAAATTTTCATCGGAACGTGCTTTTGGTTGAAGACTATGCAGTGCTCGTTGTAGTAAACGTAGGGCGAATATTGCAAGCCCCATTTTTCGCCGTTAAGCGTTAGCGGAATTATTCTGTGGTTTTGCCGCGCCGGGTGGTTAAGGCGGCCCGCGTAGCCTTCGTTTTGCGGGCAAAGGAGGCACTTGGGGTAGCCCGACTGCTTGGCGAGCTTGGCGGCGGCGATGGCCTTGGGGTCCTTTTCGGGCTTGGAAAGGTTTACCGTAATGTCAAGCGCGCCGTAGGGCGTGGCCGCCTTCCACTTTAAGTCCTTGCAAACGCGGTAGCGGCGGATGTAGTCGGTGTCCTGCGAAAATTTATAGAACCAGTCGGTGGCGCGCTTTGGCGAAAAGTCGGCGCGCAGAGTCTCGAAAATTTCTATCACGTCCGACGGCGGCGGAACAAGGAGTCCCATAATCTTTGCGTCAAAAAGGTCGCGGGCGGCGGTTCCTGTGTCGTCGAAAATTCCGTTCTGCCCCGCCCAGTCCAAAAGATCTTTTAGAATGTTTTCCAATTCGCTTGTCTTTACGGCGGGAAGCTTTAGCGCGCTTTCGCCGTCCGCGTCCTCAAAGCCGTCAAGCCGGAAGAGTTCAAGCAAGCGGTTTTGCGCGTACGTCACGTCCTCTTTTGCGATAAGGCCCGTCTTTAGGGCGTATGAAACCAAGCGGTTGATGTTTTGGAAAATCGTCATGCTTGCATACTATCGCGCTCGCGACATTTTTTCAAGCCGTCCGGGCGGGGGAATTATTTCTTTGACAAAAGCCGCATTATGGAATATAATTTTTAGTCGTATGGGTGACGGTGCGAAAAGAATCGGCGTTTTGTTGAACGACGTCAATTCCGATTACGTTAAGGAAATTGTAGACGGCGTATTCTCTGTTTGCCAAAAGAACGGCTCTCCGCTTTTTGATTTTTGCGTGGGCGAGCTTGACTATTCCTACCGGCCCTTTGACTACCAGCAAAAAGTTTTGGCGCGCCTCTGCAACAAGGCAAACATCGACGGCCTTGTCGTTTGCTCCGCCGTTTTGGGAAACCACATTCAAAAAGAGCGCCTTGAAGAATACGTAAAAAGCTTTTCAAGCCTTCCCATTGTCAGCATAGGAACAAAAATTCCCGGCGTTCCAAGCGTAGTCTGTTCCGCCCGCGCGGGAATAGAAAGCGTTTTGGATGACCTTGTCGTTCACCACTGCTGCAAAAAAATCTGCCTTTTGGGAGTGATTCCCGGCTCGGCCGAAGCCGCCGAAAGAAGCATGATTGTTTCGGACTACATGGCCAAGCAGGGCTTGCTTTTTGACGAGCGCTGCGTCATCGGCGGAAACTTCACTTACGAAGGCGCGATGAAATGCCTTGAGGATTATTGGGAAGAAAAAGGCTCCTTTGACTTTGACGCGCTCTTTGCCTTGAACGACGACATGGCCTTTGCCGCGATAGACTTTTTGGCAAGAAGAAAAATCGCCGTTCCCGGAAAGGTTAGGGTGGCGGGCTTTGACGACGTTCCCCGGGCCGCGTTTTGCGAGCCATCGCTTACGACCGTGAACCAGCAGCTTTTTGAACAGGGAGCCGCGGCCGCCGAGGCCTTGTTCGCCCTTTTGCAAAAGAAAAAAGTCCAGAACGTGATAGAAGTTTCTTCCGCCCCGCGCTTTAGAAAATCCTGCGGCTGCGAGGAACGCGCCCTGCCGGCGGAAAAAGGCGCGGACGGCAAGGACAAAAAATCTTTGTCGTCCAACGCGGCGGCGACTGAGTGGCTTGAAAAAAAGACGCAGTTCCAAATGCTGAACAATTTTTTGGCGTCGGGGCAAAGGCGCTTGAATTTGGCCAAATTCCGAAAAGCCTTTAGGGACTTGGCCTTGCGCTTTGACATAAGCGCCGCCGCAGTTTGCGTTTACAACGAGCCTGTTGTCGTTCCCGAAAACAGCCCCAAAATGGAATTGCCCGAAGAGGCTTGCGTTTTTTCGGCCTACGACAACAAAAGGGATTTTGTCCAAAACATAAACGGAGAGCCGCCATTTTTCAATCCGCGCGAAACAATTCTTCCCGACGGCTTCATCGATTTTTCAAGCGGCCAGTACATGGCCTTTGTTCTTTCAAACTGCGAAAGCCAGTACGGCTACTTTTTGTTCAGAAAAGGCTATTTTGAAAATTTGGTTTACTCGATGCTGTGCGTGGAATTTTCGCGCCTCTTTAGCGGCGCGTGGGAAAGCTCCAAGTCGGAGAAGGCCGCCCGCATTCAGCAAGAAAGAACCGCCCGCCTGAATTTGATTTCAAAGACCGACGAGCTTACGGGGCTTTTGAACCGGCGCGGCTTTATGGAGCTGGGCCAGCAAACGATTGACATTGCGGTCGTCCTTAACCAAGGCGGCGTGGTGATATTCGGCGACATGGACGGCCTAAAAAGCATCAACGACAATTTTGGCCACGACGCGGGCGACCGCGCGATAAAGGCTGAGGCCGAAATACTTAGAAAGAATTTCCGCGCGTCGGACATTGTGGGCCGTTTGGGCGGCGACGAATTTGTGATTATAGCGGCGGGATTGGGCGAGCCGCGCCTTGCCGAGATTCGCGAAAACATCGACGCGGCGTGCAAGGCTTGGAACATTGTTCACAATGAAGGCTTTGAGCTTTCAATCAGCTTGGGCTGCAAGCCCTTTACCAAGGACATGAATTCCTTGGACGAAATTTTAAAGGAAGCCGACGAGCTTTTGTACGAGGAAAAGCGGGGAAAGAAAAACGCCCGCCGCTAGCGTTTGCCGCTTTTTTCCAGAATTTTTTTGAACGCGCTGTTTTCTTTTCTAAGCTCGCGCGAGCCGCGCGTTATTTTGCACAGGGACATGTTGAATTTTTTGGCTATCTCGCGCTGGGGCGTTCCCTTGTAAAGCTCCTTTACGCTTAGCCAGCGCTTTGAAAAGTCTTCGCGCTCGGCGGGCGTGCACAGGCATGAAAGAAATTCTTCCGCTTCGTCCGGGCTTTTGCATTGCGAGAGAATTTTGCATATTTCCGAAAAGCTGTCGGCGACCGCCGAATTCGTTGTTTCTATCATTAGTAACATAATAGCGCGCCCCGCGTTTTTTGTCAAACCATTTGCTTTTATTTTAAAAATAATGTATAATTTAAGTATGGTGGAAGGACAATTTGAAAGCGTAGACATAAGCGAATTCTTTGGCAGCCAAACGCCGTCCGCGCGCGAAGACGGAATCATTGTCTTCACTAAAAAGCAGCAGGACATGTTTGACGCGGTCTTGCCGCATTTGCGCGACGCCAATCCCGACCGCTTTGAAACTTTCTTGACCCGCATTGACGACCTTAACGACTTGGCCAAGAGCATCGCGCGCTTTCCTTCTTTGCTGGAACGGCACCGTCTGGCCGGAGGCGAGCGCACGCCCACTTCATTGATAGATTCCCTGATCGAGCACCAGGACGCGGGCGACGCGCTCTTGCAATTGCCGTCAAAGGCCACGCTGGGAAAGGGCTTTTTAATCGCGAAAATCCACACATTTTCGTCGCTTTCAAAAATCGCCAAGAACATCGGCGAGGACGAAAAAAAAGTTTTGGACTTGAAGAACGAAGCCGTCACGATGATGTTCTCTCTTTTGGCGGAAGACGTTTACCTTAACTGCATCCGCGACAAGAGCGTTGACATAGACTTGCGCCGCGAAATGGCGATGTCGCTCCTTCTTTTGTGGGAGCACCGCAACGACGAGGCCATCGAGCAAATCGCGCCGGTTTTGCAAAGCATTTGGACGGCGCGCCGCAAATTGGCTCCCGCCTTTGGCACTATGATGGGAACCAGCGAACTGCTTTTGATTTCGATGCAAATGGACGAAAGCTGGACAAACTTCATAAAGGAACGATTGGGCGATTCGATGGTCAGCCAGGCGATGGAAGAATTTTTGTTCGGAATTTCGTTCGAGCAAATCGCGGCGCTGCGCGAAATCCTAAAGGGGCAGGGAATCAAGGCGATCGGCCGTGACGAGGTTTCTAAATATTTGGGCGTTCACGTCAAGACCGACGCAGGCTTGGACTACCGCGACTTTTATTCCATGTACACCCTGCGCCGCGACAACGCCCGCGCGCGCTCCCGTCTTAACGCTCCCGGCCCGCAAAAAACATTGGAAGACTACTTCATTCAATTTGTGATGCAATTCAACAAGGAGAAGCAAAAGCATGACAGCTTCGCAGGATGAAACGGCAAAGGGCGGCCGCGAAAAGGCTCCCTACCATTTTGGCGAAAAGTTGCGAGCCGTCCGCGAGCGAAAGGGCTACACGCTGAAGGTCGTGGCCCAGCGCGCGGGCGTAAGCGAAAGCCTGGTGTCTCAAATAGAGCGCAACCGCGTTTCGCCGGCAATCGACACCCTCTTGGCCTTGGCGGAAGTGTTGGACATAAATTTGGAATTCTTGTTTGAGGAATACCGAAAGAAGCGGCCGGTCGAAATAATCCGCGCTGACCAAAGGCGCAGCGTTGAGGAGGACGGCGTTCGCTACGAAGAAATCGTTCACCCCAACTCAAGCGATGGAAACCACACGATGGAGTCTTACTTGATTACAGTTCCACTAAAGGGCCAGACCCACCGCGGCTCTTACGGCCACATAGGCCGGGAAACAGGCTTTGTGCTTAGCGGGCGCGGCGAGCTTCACTACGAGCAGAACGTTTACCCGATACAGGCCGGCGACGGCATTTCGTTCAGCGCGGGCGCGCCCCACGTTTTGGTCAACGTTGGCGACGAGCCGCTCAAGGCTGTTTGGACGGTCGCGCCCAGCCAGCGCTTTTCTGACAATCTTGAAGGCAAGCAGGAATGACGATGAAAGAAAGAAACGACCGGCTTAAGGCCATACGAAAACTTATAAAAGCCAACAAAATAGAAAGCCAAGAGCGGCTCTTGAACCTTTTGACCCAAGAGGGCTTTGAGGTTACGCAGGCGACGCTTTCGCGCGACCTAAAGCTTTTGAAAGTCGGAAAAATCGCGGACGGCCGCGACGGCTACGTCTACACGCTTCCCACCGAAGAGGAAAGGCAGGAAAGCGACCGCCTTTTTGCCCAAGACTTTTTGCGCGGCTACATCAGCATTGAATGGTCGGGCAACATCGTCGTGATAAAAACCTTTCCCGGCCACGCAAGCCCGGTGTGCAACGCGCTTGACTGCATGAACTTTGACGAAATTCTTGGCACCGTCGCGGGCGAAAACTGCCTCTTTGCATGCCTTCGCGAAGGCGTTTCGGGCGAGGCCTTCATGAAAAAGCTTAAGGAAAAAATCCCGGAAATCGAAAGCTAGTCGTCGGGAAGGATGTCCAGCGCGGCAACTACTACGTCCGGGTCGAACTGCTTTCCGGCCTGCCGCCGCAATTCCGCCTTGGCGTCGCTAAGGCTCATCTTTTCTTTGTAGTTTCGTTCGTGGACCATCGCGTCGTACGCGTCGGCGACGGCGATTATTCTTGCGCCAAGCGGGATGTCCTCGCCCGCCAGTCCGTCCGGATAGCCCGACCCGTCATAGCGCTCGTGGTGGCTCCGGACGATTTTGGCCATGTCAGGCATTTCGGTTATTACGGAAAGAATGCGCTCGCCGATTTGGGAATGTTTTTTTATCTCCTCAAATTCCTCGCTTGTCAATTTGCCTTGCTTTCCCGTGATTTCTTCCGACACGCCGATTATTCCTATGTCGTGCAAAATCGCCGTGTAGTAAATTTTTTGGACTTCCGTTTTTAGAAGCAGCATTTTGTATGCGATTTGCCTTGAAATGTCCGCGACGTTTTCGGAGTGCTTGCTGCGGTTTGAGTCGCCCGCGTCAACCGTTTCGGCGAGCGCGTCTATGATTTGTCCAAAGAGCTCTTCTTTTTTCTTGTCGCGGCGGTGAATTTTTTCGGATTCGCGCGCGGCCTTTTCTTCCAAATGCTGCTGCAGCTCAAAAAGTTCCGCCCGCCTTTTTGTAAGCTCCGCGTAGTCAGGCGAGACCAGCGCGAAAAGGCAGAGAATCAGCGAAAAGAGCGAGAAGAAATTTGAAAGAAGAATTTTTGGAAAAAGCGTGAATTGCAAAGTCGGCCCCAGCACCGACATGAAGAGCAGCGTGAGCAAAACGAACATCGTAAGGCGCGAAACGCGCTTTTTTATAAGGAACAAGGTTCCCCAACACTCGACAAAGAAAAGGCCCGGAATCGCGATGAAAAGAAAATTCAGGGGGCCGCGCGTGTACATTCCGTCGTTGAACGAAAAGACGATTCCAAAGGGAATGTTTATCAAAAGAACAAAGAGGAACATTGTCAAAACGGCTTTTGAAAAAATCAAGAGCGCGGTTCCTGTCTTTTTCTTTAGGCCGAACGAAATTATGAACAAGTGAAGGGTGTAGAACAAAACTCCGGTTGAGGCAAAGTAAAGGGTGTTCAGTATTTGGTTGGTCCAAATGGGAACGTAATCCGGAAACGAAACGCCTATGGCCGCGGCTATGTCAAGCAAAATCGTGACAAGCTGGCAAAAGACCAGACGCCTGAAAGTTT
Organism: uncultured Spirochaetaceae bacterium; assembly: GCA_902799965.1. Classification (GTDB taxonomy): domain Bacteria; phylum Spirochaetota; class Spirochaetia; order Treponematales; family Treponemataceae; genus Treponema_D. Next base: position 6,442 of record CADCCO010000059.1, on the reverse strand, counting down.
TGTTGACGAAATTTTGCGTGTAGTATTTTTTGCGCAAGTAGACGTAAAGGATGGCCAAAAAGAAGAACGCCGCGGCTTCCAAGTGCGGGTTGTATTCAAGCCTGGACAAAAAATGCATTATCATTTTTTTGCCTCCTGGCTTGTTTTGTATTCGTGCAAAACGTATTCGGTGTCTTCGTCAATAAGCTCCACCATGTAAGACGCGATTTCCCTGTCAAACTGGCTGTCGCTTCCGCTTACGATTTGCTCGCGGACGGCGGCTTGGTCCATCGGCATCCTGTAGCTGCGGCTTGAAGTCATCGCGTCGTAAGCGTCCGCCACCGCGATTATTTTTGCCTCCAGCGGTATTTGCTCGCCGTAAAGGCCGTCCGGGTAGCCGCGGCCGTCAATGCGCTCGTGGTGCCAGCGCGCGCCCCCCCTTAGTTCCGGGAAAAGCGAGACTTTTTCCAAAATGGAAGAGCCGATTATCGGATGCGACTTCATTTGCGAAAATTCTTTGTCGTTCAGCTTTCCGGGCTTGTTGATTACGCTTGTGGGAACGCCGACTTTTCCTATGTCGTGCAAAAGGCCCATCGTGAATATTTGCTGGCACTTTTCGGCGGACAGGCCTTTTTTTTGCGCGAGCATTTTTGAATAGCGGGCCACGCGCGCCGAATGTCCGCTGGTGTAGCGGTCTTTGGCGTCAATCGTTTCGACAAGCGCGTACATCATTTGCGTGGCCAGGCGCTCGATTTTTTCGCGGCGCTCGCGCGCTTCGACCGTCTTTTTTTCGACGCTGGCTTTAAGGGCTCGCTGCAAGCCTTCAAGCTCCGAGATGGTGGAAAGCAGCGCCTGTCCGTCCGGCGTTTCTATGCTAAAGAGGAGGGCCGTTGACATGAAGACATAGACAAAGGGCGTTATTCTGAATTCGGGGCAAACGTAAATCTGAATGAAAGGCAGCGCGATGATTGTTTCGTAAAAAACGCAAAGGGTTGAGATTTGGTTCTTGTTGAATTTTTGCGCGTTCAGTCCAAGCCGCGCGGCGCTTTTTAGCGCGAAAAAAAGCGAAAAGGCCGGAAAAATTATGTAGGGCTTTTGCAATGCCAGCGAAAAGTCGTCGTCGATGAAAAAGAAAATTCCGGTAAAGGCGTTGACGATTAAAAGAACGAGCAGCGCCGGAAAGAAAAAATAAATCGCGTTTTTCTTTTCGCGCAGCGCCTCTTCCCTTGTAAAGATGTAGGCGTTTGTGTAGGCCAAAACCGATTGCGAAAAGGCTATGAACGAAAAGCAGGCCAGCGAGTAAAAAAAAGTTTCCCAAAAGGAGCCGAATTTGCGCGTTATGGAAAGGCAGGCAAAGTAGTCAGCGAAGCACACAATGATTGAGCAAAAGACCATGCGCTTGAAGGCGCGGTTTCCAAGGCTTCCCTCTGAATACTTGGTGAACGAGTAAAAGGCCACCGCAAGCGCGACGAAGAAAGAGACGATGTCGTAATCTGCGATAATCAGCGATTTGTCCATGATGAACCTATTTTACTATTATAAACCCATATCCGCTTGAATTCAAGCCCAAAAAGCGCTAAGATGGATACCGCAAATTTCTACTATTATTCATTGAGGTAATTATATGTCAGACACAGAAGTCAGAGTAAGATACGCGCCGTCGCCGACGGGATTGCAGCACATTGGCGGCGTAAGAACAGCGCTTTTCAATTACTTGTTCGCCCGCTCCAAGGGCGGAAAATTCATCTTGCGCCTAGAGGACACAGACCGCACCCGCTACGCCGAAGAATACGTGAAAAACCTTTACGACACGATGAGCTGGCTAGGCATTGACTGGGACGAAGGCGGCGACAAGGGCGGCGAGTACGGCCCTTACGTCCAGAGCCAGCGCTTTGACCTTTACAAAAAGTACGCCGAAGAGCTGGTCGCCAAGGGCGAGGCCTACTACTGCTTTTGCGACGCGGAGCGCTTGGAGCGCATCCGAAAAATTCAGACTGAAAACAAAATGGCTCCCGGCTACGACCGCAACTGCCGCCACCTTACCCCCGAAGAAGTCAAGGCCAACTTGGACGCGGGAAAGCCTTACGTAATCCGCCTCAAGGTTCCGCTTGAAGGGGAGACCAAATTCCACGACCACCTTTTGGGCGACATCATTTGGAAAAACGAAGACATCTCGCCCGACCCGGTCTTGCTTAAAAGCGACGGCTTTCCCACATACCACTTGGCCAACATCGTCGACGACCACTTTATGAAAGTGAGCCACGTAATGCGCGCGCAGGAATGGATTCCGTCAACGCCCTTGCACGTCCAGATGTACCGCGCCTTTGGCTGGGAGCACCCGGAGTTCTGCCACCTTCCGATGGTGAACGGCGCGGACGGAAAAAAGCTTTCAAAGCGCCACGGCTCGACAAGCCTTAACGAATTCCGCGCGCGCGGCTACCTTCCGCAGGCGATAATCAATTACGTGGCCTTGCTCGGCTGCTCTTACGAAGAGGGCAAGGAATTCTACACGCTGGAAGAATTGGCCGCCGCGTTCAAACTGGAACACTTGAACAAGGCGCCCGCGGTCTTTGACTACAAAAAGCTTGAATACTATAACGGAAACTACATCCGCATGCTGAGCGACGAAGACCTTTACAAGTGGACGCTTCCGTTCATTACAGGAACCGGCGACGCGGCGCTTGAAATCAATCCCGAAAACCCGCAGCCCAAGCCCAAGGTTGGCCCCGAATATTCAGGCGTGGCTCTTGGCGAAGACGGCGAGCCTGTTTGCGTGGACAAGAGCATGAACATGTCAAGCGCCGACGTTAAGGCCGCGCTCATGAAGCTTATGCCGCTCATCAAAGAAAGATTGAAGTATTTGACCGACGCGGCGGAAATGGTTCACTTTTTGTTCACAGAGCCGGCCGTCCCGCCCAAAGAGGAAATCGTTCCCAAGCGCCTTGACGAAGCCAAGACAAAAGAGGTTTTGGAAAAAGCCAAGGACTTTGTCTCGCAGATTTTCGGCATGAGCCACGATGACGCGGAAGAGTTGGGCCGCAAGATGTCCGAGGAAGCCGGCGTAAAGATGGGCGACTTTATGATGCCCATCCGCATGGCCGTCACAGGAAGCCGCGTAAGCCCGCCGCTCATCGGATCGATTTTGATTTTGGGAAAAGACGAGGCCATTGCCCGCATCGAGCGTACATTGGAGGTTTTTTAATGGAAGTAGTTCAAAGCTTTACGATTGACCACACAAAGCTTAAGCCTGGCATTTACGTTTCGCGCGAGGACAAGGGCTTTACCACTTATGACTTGCGCATCACCACGCCCAACAAGGAGCCCGCGATCGGGCCCGGCGCGATTCACAGCATCGAGCACTTGATGGCAACGTGGTTCCGCAATTCCCGCGTAAAGGAAGACGTCGTTTACGTCGGCCCCATGGGCTGCCTTACCGGAATGTACGTCATTATGATGGGAAAGTATTCCGTAGAGGACATGCGCTCTCTTACGATTGAATGTTTGGAATGGATTTTGACGCAGGACAAGGTTCCCGCGACCGAGCCTGAGTCTTGCGGAAACTATTTGTTGCACGACCTTCCGATGTGCAAGTGGGAGTGCGCGCGCTACCTTGACCGCCTCAAGAACGACTTTCACTCTGAGTACGCAAAGCTTCAAGTCAAGCTTGACGACGGAAAGGTTTTCGC
>CADCCO010000059.1:0-2683 GCA_902799965.1 uncultured Spirochaetaceae bacterium | reverse complement strand
TTAACGAGCGGCGTTCATTTCAATAATCTTTTGCGCGGCTTTGAGCGCCTTGTCAATGCTGATTCTGTCGCGCGAAGTGATGGAGCAAGTGTAGCCGCCCATGTGCCAGACGGCTTTTCCGCACTTGTTTCCGCTGGCGAAAAAGGTTATTTCGCAGCCTTCAACGGTTTGCGACGACTTTTCGGTGTAGATGTTAAAGTCTCCGCTGGGGTCGTTCTTTCCGGGCGCCTTGCGGATTCGGATTTCGTCTCCCGTTTCAGAATCGTAAATCGCTTCTATCATTTGCTTGGGGATCGCGCGGTAAACTTGAATCGCGCAGTCTTCAAAAGCGTCCAAAAGCTTAAAGTCAAATCCGGCGGCTTTTTCCGCTTCCTTTAGGCTCTTGCAGCTTTTAAAGGGGTTCGCCATGCCGACGCTTTGCGGGGCGGGGGCGCTTCCAGCCGACTTTTGCTTTTTTGCCCAAACGCTTGGGGCCAAGGCCGCGAGCGCCAAAAGCGCGATTGCAGTTTTTTTGATTGCTTTCATTTTTCGCTCCAAAAAAGGATTGTTATGCCGCTATAAGTATCGGCAATTTTTGGGTAAATCTTGAACAATGGCGCGCCCTGTTGACACAAAGTCAGCCCGCCGTTATAGTGGACTAACAGACTTGATCTCTTAAAAAACAAGGACAGGTACTATGACAGTTCTAGACTTTCCCGCCTTCAAAAAAGAGGGCAAAAAAATCTCCATGATTACGTGCTACGACGCGGCCTTTGCCAAAATCGTAGGGGCTTCAAACGTTGACTGCATTTTAATCGGCGACTCTTGCTCGATGGTAATGCACGGAAAGCCGACGACAGTTTGCGGAACGATGCAAATGATGGTGGACCACACGGCCGCCGTCCGCGCGGGAACCGACAAATTCATCGTTGGCGACATGCCGTTTTTGGCCACGCGAAAATCCTTGGCCGACACGGTGGAAAGCGCGGGCCGCTTGCTTGCCGCCGGCGCCAACGCCGTTAAAATAGAAAGAATCGACACGCAGGCCGACACGATAAAGTATTTGGTCGACTCAGGAATTCCTGTGATGGCGCACCTTGGCCTTACCCCGCAATTTTTTAACGCGATGGGCGGCCACAAAAAGCAGGGCAAGACGGACAGCGAGGCCGAGCGCATTTACAACGAGGCTCTTTTGGCCGAAAAATGCGGCTGCTTTGCCATCGTTTTGGAATGCATCCCGGAAGACTTGGCAAGCCGCATAACCCACGCAGTTTCTGTTCCCACGATTGGAATTGGAAGCGGCCGCGACTGCGACGGCCAGGTTTTGGTTTTGCAGGACGCTTTGGGAATGACGCAGTGCGCGCCCAAATTCGCCCATAAGTTTATGGACGGCTGGAACTTGATTCTTGCCGCGCTCAACGATTACGACGCGGACACAAAAGGATTGTCGGGTCAAGCCCGACAATGACAGGGCGCCAGTGGCCTGTCATTCCCGCGCTTGACGCGGGAATCTTTTGACAAACGGAGGACTAAAAAAATGAAAATCATACGAACGGTAAAAGAATTTAAAGATGAGCGCGCCAAGATTGGCGCCGAAAAATCCGTGGGCTTTGTTCCCACGATGGGCGGCTTGCACGAGGGCCACATGTCGCTGGTAAAAAAATGCCGCGAAAACAACGACGTTACTGTGGTGAGCGTTTACCTTAACCCGACCCAGTTTAACGACAAGAACGACTTGAACACTTACCCTGCGAACTTTGACGACGACAAGGCCTTGCTCGAAAAAAACGGCTGCGACATTTTGTTCGCCCCCACTTACCCGGAAATGTATCCTGACGACTACAAGTACAAGATGACTGAAAACGATTTTTCAAAATTGCTTTGCGGCGCGAAGAGACCCGGCCACTTTGACGGCGTTCTTACCGTGGTCATGAAATTGTTTAATATCGTTCGTCCGCGCAACGCTTACTTTGGCGAAAAGGACTTCCAGCAATACGTTCTTTTGCGCGAAATGATAAAAGCTTTTTTTATGGACATCAACATCGTTCCTTGCCCGATTGTCCGACAAGAGGACGGGCTTGCGATTAGTTCCCGCAACAGAAAGCTTAGCGCGGAGGGCTTGAAAAAAGCTCCGATGCTTCATAAAATTTTGGCGGAAAATTCTTCCGTCGCGGAAAAGGAAAAGGCCTTGGCCGACGCGGGTTTTACCGTGGATTATGTTACGGAATACGATGGCCGTTTGTACGCGGCGGCCTTTTTGGAAGGCGTGAGGTTGATTGACAATGTCTAAGATTTTATTGTGCGTTACAGGCTCCATTTCTTGCTACAAGGCCGCCGAGCTTGCGAGCCTTTTGGTGAAAAACGGAAACGAAGTAAAGGTCGTGGCCACCGAGGACGCCTTGCGCTTTGTGGGAAAGGCCACTTTTGAAGGCCTTACAAAAAACAAGGTTTACACGGATTTGTGGTCAAACGACGAGGACGCGATTGCCCACATCACGCTTGGCCAAAAGTGGCCGGACGCGATTTTTGTGTATCCTGCAAGCGCCGACACAATCAACAAGCTGGCCGCGGGAATCGCCGACAATCTTTTGGGCGCGCTTTTCCTGGCCAACAATTTTCAAAAGCCCTTCGCCATTTCGCCTGCGATGAACTCCAACATGCTCTTGCATCCGGCCACGCAAAAATCTTTGCAAACGCTAAAGGA
>CADCCO010000058.1 GCA_902799965.1 uncultured Spirochaetaceae bacterium | reverse complement strand
TTTAGCAGGGGAGGGACTTGAACCCCCGGCCTTCGGGTTATGAGCCCGACGAGCTTCCAACTGCTCCACCCTGCGTCGTAAGTCCAAGTATATTAGCGAATTTCGCGCTTTTTGTCAATAGGCCTTGTTGACAAATCAAAAATTGGGTAATAAAGTGTAGGCAGGGAGTTTTTATGAAAGCTATTAAGAAGATTGTTTTTGCGGCGGCGCTTTTGGCCATGTTTCCGTTGGCGGCGCAAAACTCTGGAGCGGACGGCCTAAAGGTTGATTCTGTTGACGCAAAGGAAACAAACCTTTACGTTCTTGGCGGAGGCAGCAAGTGGGACGCTCCGATACAGCTTGCTTTTTTTAATGGAAGAAAATCCGTTCCGTATATAGAACTGGGGCTTGCTTTTTACTTTTTTGACAAGGCGCTTGAATTCATCGAGGCCGACGAAGGGCACGACCATGCCTATTCTGTCAACGGCAACACGGCGGTTTTTAAGCGCGAAAACGGCGCCTCCGCCGTCTTTGACGCGCGTGACGGAAGCGTGACTTTTTCCGACTACGACATGGTGTGCCGCTTTTCTTCCGCAAAAAACGGCGGAGACCTTTTGGCGAACTATCCGCCGCGAACCGGCAAAAACGGAAAGCCCCTTGTGGCGCTTTTGGAGCGTTCGGCGCAACAGGCGAGCGTTTCCAAAAAGCGGGACCAACTCAAGCTTGAGCTTTTCAAAAAATACGGAATACCGATGTATGTTTACGACGGCCTTTTTTTCCTGCCGGTTTCCACGGTGTCGGATTTGTTCTTCAGCGAATACGGCTTGTGCTTGGCTTACAACGGAAACGATTTGTTCTTGCTTATGGCGAGCAGTCCTTTTTCCAACAAGACAAAGAATGCAAAAGGAAAAACCGTCGAGCAGCTTTTTTACAAGGCCAACAAAAAAAATTACGACGCGGACTTGGCGCTCTTCAACTACCAAGAGCTGATTATGATGCTTGAAATAAAATACGGCCTTACGGATTTGCTTTTGGAAAACGCGCGCTATGACGATTTTTTTGAAAAGAACGGCTTGAAGAACAGGTTCCTTTTGGGAAAGCCAAAGGCCGCGGAAGATGTTCTAAAAGAATTCATCGTGATTTACCTTGACGACATGCACTGCGTGATGAAGGCGCCCAACCCCTATGTGGGAAAATCTTTTGACACGCGGGTAATGCTTGACAGCGAAGTTCCCAAGACCGAATACTGGAAGCCCTTCCTTGAAGGCCTGGAACGCGACAAAAACGCGCGCTCCCAAACAAAAGTTGTTGACGGCTCCGGCCGCCCCGTTCCTTACATGGAAATCGACAACACGGCCTATGTTACGTTCGATTCCTTTAACGACTTTCTCGACAATCATGAATTTTATTATTCGGAAGATTTCCAAACGCAAAAGGAAGATCTTCTCAAACAGAGCGATCCGGTGGCCATCGCCAACTACGCCGACTCTCAAATCAACCGGCCGGACAGCCCTATAAAAAATGTTGTCATCGACCTTAGCCTCAACACGGGCGGAAGCGTTGATGCGGCCATGTACCTTTTGAGCTGGATCCAGGGATACGCGCGCCTGGACATTGCCAACAGCAAAATCGGCTCGGAGTATTCCAACACATACCTCGCCGACGTTGACCTTGACGGCGCGATTACAAGCAAGGACTCGCTCGCGTCAAGGCGCTTGAACGTTTGGTGCGTTGTAAGCTCCGCCACTTTCTCTTGCGGAAACCTTATGGCCAGCTGCCTCAAGGAAAGCAAGGCGGCCAAGCTTGTCGGAAGAAAGACAGGCGGCGGAGGCTGCGCGGTCCAAGCTTGCATCACGCCGGACGGAACAGCCTTTACCTTTTCGGGCAACTACAAATTTTCGGCGGTCAGAAACGGCAAGTATTATACAATTGACGAAGGCGTGGAGCCTGACCACCCGATTGACGACGCGAAGAAAATGTACGACCGCACTTGGTTGACCAATTACATTAAGAGCTTTAAATAATTTTAAATGAACGCAAAAAAAGGCGGCCGCGAGGCCGCCTTTTTTGTCTTTCAAAGCCTTTTTGTTAGCGCTTTACTTCGACCTTTTGCACTTTCCAAATGTCGCGGACGTAGTCTTCAATCGTGCGGTCGCTTGAGAACTTGCCGGAATTGGCGATGTTGATGAGCGCCTTCTTGGCCCAAGCCTTTTGGTCGGCGTAGGCGGCCACGACTTTTTCGTGGGCCTGGCAGTAGGCGCCAAAGTCGGCCAAAACGTAGTAAACGTCGGGGCGCTGGCCTTCAACGCCGTAAACCAAAGAGTCGTGCAATTCCTTGAAGATTTGGCGCGACTGGTCGTAGGTTCCGTCAACCAATTGCTCGACAACCTTGTTGAGCGCCGGGTTGCGGGCCAAACATTCCTGCGGGTTGTAGCTATGCTCGGCTTCCATCTTGATGATTTCGTCGCTCTTAAGGCCAAAGACAAAGGCGTTTTCTTCGCCGGCCTCGCGCACAATCTCGATGTTGGCGCCGTCAAGCGTTCCCAAGGTAAGGGCGCCGTTGACCATGAACTTCATGTTGCTGGTGCCCGAAGCCTCAAAGCCCGCGGTTGAAATTTGCTCGCTCACGTCGGCGGCGGGGAAAATCTTTTCGGCGATGCTTACGCAGTAGTTTTCGATGAAGACCACGCGGAGCTTTCCGCGAACGCGGCGGTCGTTGTTGACGCGGTCGGCCACAGTGTTGATAAGCTTGATGATGCTCTTGGCGCGGCGGTAGCCAGAAGCGGCCTTGGCGCCAAAGATGAAGGTGCGGGCCGGCGGGTTGTAGTTGGGGTCGTCAAGCAAGCGGTTGTAAAGGTACATGATGTGGAGAACGTTCAAAAGCTGGCGCTTGTATTCGTGCAAGCGCTTTACCTGAACGTCGAAAATGCTGTCCGGGTCAAGGAAGTCGTTCTGCGTGTGCTTGAGGAAGTCCGCCAAAACCTGCTTGTTGGCGTGCTTTATTTTAACAAGCTCGTTCAAGCTTTCCTCGTCGTCGGCGAATTTTTCCAAGCCCTTGAGCTTTGTCAAATCCTTTTCCCAACCGTGGCCGATTCTCTTTGTGATGAATTCGGCGAGCGTCGGGTTGGCGTTCAAAAGCCAGCGGCGCTGGGTGATTCCGTTTGTCTTGTTGTTGAACTTGGCCGGATAAAGTTCCGCCCAGTCCTTGAGTTCCTGCGTCTTGAGCAACTCGGTGTGAAGTTCGGCCACGCCGTTCACGCTAAAGCAGGCGTGAATCGCAAGCCAAGCCATCTTGACCTTGCCGTTTCCGATGATTGACATGCGGTTTTGGCGGTCGTAGTCGTCCGGATACTTTTTGCGAAGGTCGTCCACAAAGCGGCGGTTGATTTCTTCGACAATCTGGTAGATGCGGGGAAGAAGTCCCTGGAAAATTTCGATCGGCCACTTTTCAAGCGCTTCGGCAAGAATCGTGTGGTTTGTGTAGGCGAATGTTTTTGTGACGATGTCCCAAGCTTCGTCCCAGCTGACTCCGTATTCGTCAATCAAAATGCGCATCAATTCCGGAATCGCGACAACCGGGTGCGTGTCGTTCAACTGGATTACGTGAAGCTCGGGGAACTTGCGGAAGTTTGTTCCGTAGTTGGCCACAAAGTGGTGGACCAAATCCTGCAAGCTGGCGCTAGAGAAGAAGTACTGCTGCTTTAGGCGCAGGGCTTTTCCGCTGGGGCCGTTGTCGTTGGGGTAAAGGACGCGGCTGATGTTTTCCGCCGAGTTCTGGCGCTCGACGGCGCGGTTGTAGTCCATGTTGTTGAAAAGCTGCAAGTCAAAGCCGTTGGGGCTGGTGGCTTCCCACAAGCGCAGCGTGTTGACTGTGTTTGTGTCAAAGCCTACAATCGGCATGTCGTAGGGAGTCGCGGTGACTTCCTCGGCGTTTTCTATATAATAGCGGTAGCCAGTTGTCCGGGTACTCGACCTGGTAGCCGTCCTCGATGTGCTGCTCGAACATTCCGTACTCGTAGCGGATTCCGTATCCGTGTCCGGGGTAGTCCAAGGTTGCCAAAGAATCAAGGAAGCAGGCGGCCAAGCGTCCAAGGCCTCCGTTGCCCAAACCGGCGTCGGGCTCCTGGTCTTCGACCAAGTTGTAGTCGATGTTCATCTTTTTAAGAACGTCTTTTACCGCGTCCTTGATTTGCATGTTGATGAGGTTGTTTGAAAGCGCGCGGCCCATCAAGAATTCCGCCGACAAATAGTAGACTTGGCGGATGGGCTTTTTTTCGTATTCCGCGCGGGTGGCCATCCAGTTTTCCAAGATGAACTCGCGGGCGCTAGCGGCCACAGCGTCGTACAAGTCGTGGATGTTGGCGTGGGAAATGTCCTTTCCGTATTGTCTCTTAAGGCGGCCTTCCAAGGCGCTCTTAAATTTCTCTGAATCAAATTCCATATTTTCCTCCGGAATTAGAATTTAGGCAAATATTATTATAATTTTACCAGAAAATCGCTTTTTTTTCAAGCAAATTCGTGAATTTTGTTATAACAAGCGGCAGTTGACATTTTCATATTCTTCCATATATATTAAAAAGCGTGATGGACACAACGACAATTCCAGAAAACGTTTCCAAACGAATAACCGCGCTGCGATTTTTGCTCGCCGCGCTTGTGGTTTTCATACACAACAATTACACAGCCGAATCAATAAAAACGATTTTGCTTTCAGACGGCCAGCCGCCAATTTTTGTCCAAAACGAATTTGGCCGCTGGCTCCAGCTTTTCATAAGCGAAGGCTTGGCCCGCGCCGCCGTTCCGCTTTTTTTCATGTTCGCCGGATATTTGCAAGCCAAAAAGGATTATTCCTACGGCGTTCTGTTAAAGAAAAAAGCCAAGTCGCTTTTGCTGCCCTTTGTCTTGTGGACGGCCGTTTACGTCTTTTATTACGCCGGCCTAAAATTGATTGTCCTAAAGCTGGCGCCGCAACTTTTGGACCACCCAGACCAAAACTGCCTTTCTTGGACGGCGCTGGATTGGTTTCATAAATTGATTGGCTACACGCCGGATGGGCAGGGCGGAATTGTACATCCGCCGGCGATAGCGCACCACTTGTGGTTTGTCCGCGACTTGCTGATTCTTTCCTTGCTTTCTCCGCTTTTAAAGCTGGCCGCGCGGAAGATTCCCGCCGCTTTCTTTGCCTTTGTCGCCGCCGCTTATTTGGCTTCGTTCAACGTCCGCTTTGTGGAAACGCAGGCCCTGTTTTTTTACGCCGCCGGCCTTTTTTGGGGAATCTATGAAATTCCGCTTTTTGAAACGCTCGACAAAATCAAGTGGCGGGAAATCCTTCCGATTTTCGCGCTGCTTTTTGCGGCTTCCAAAACGCGCTGTGGATCTTGCGGCGGGCCTGCGGTGATTTGCGCCTGCGCGATTTTGCTTAAAGTTTCCGGGGCGATTGCCGCGCGGGAAAAGTTGTACGAGCGCGCCGCTTTCCTTGCGGGATTTTCCTTCTTTTTATACGCCGTCCACACGCCGGTCCTGAGCAACGTTCTGGCCGAAAAATTTTGGCTAAGGCTCTTTCCGATGACGAACACTTTCTTTAGCCTTTTTGAATATTTTGGCGTTTCGCTTTTGACGATTTTTATTGGAACGGGAATTGGAATCGCGCTCAAAAAAATAGTCCCCCCGCTTTATTCCGCGCTGAACGGCGGAAGAAGCTAGGGGGCTTGCGCAACTATTTTTGTTCTATAATAGAATCACTCAACCTTGTAGCGCGCCATGATTTCGTAGCTTTTCATTTCGGCGTTTGAATGGCCCACCGACACCACGTCCATGTTTTGCGGAATTTCAATCTCGCCGGAAAAGTCGCCCTTTCCGTTGTTCTTAAGCTGAATGAAATTCTTTCCGCAAATGACGGCCACAAATTTTCTGTCCGCAACGTGAACAGTGAATTTATACTTTTGGCCTTTTTTAAGCGGCGCGTAAATCGGCTCCAGCACGCAAGCGTCGGTCGCCTTTGTCAAATACGTTGTCGGGTATTGAACGTCGCTGCTTGCGCTTGGCTTTAGAATGAAGTAGCCGCAGCTTACGCCCTTGTCCAGTCCGGGCCGCCAGCAAAAAATAACGACTTCGTAATCGTCTTTGGTTGGAAGCGAAAAATTCACTTTTGTCTTTGAGCCGATTGAGCGGATGAACATTCTGTTCTGCGGCGTGGTTTTTGTCGCAAGGTTTATCAAGTTGAAAGAAAGACGGTAGCCTTTTTTGACCTCAAATTCCATTTTGTATCTTCCGTCGCAAGCCTGAATTTTGCTGGGAATGGGTTCGGTCTTGGCCGAGTCAAAGAGTTTTGGGCGGAAGTCCGGGCGCGCGGTGAATTCTTGCGCGCTGATTGGCTTTTCAAGAAGCTGCTGGTCCGGGTTTTTGGGGAAGTGGCTGTAAATCATATGCTTGGGCTTTACGAAAAGCCAGTCGGTCGTGTAGAGGCGCCTTAGCTCTCCGTTTTCAAAGTGGCCCGCGTCCCAAGTGCAGTCAACAAGGTAGTGCTCGCCGTTCACCCTTACGATGTTCCAAGCGTGATTGGGCTTGGTGGGGTCTTCTTCCTTGAACGGAGAAGAGCCGACTCCGCGCGAAAAGCCGTAGACCATTTCGCACGGAACTTTAAGCTCGTCGCAGAATCTTTTAAGGGCCTTGGCGTAGCCTTCGCACACGGCCTTTTTTGTTTGAATGACGCTGGCGAAATCTTGGGCGGGAACTGTTCCGGCCCAAAAGTTGTCAATGTCATACGAAATTAGCGCCGCCAAAAAGTCGTGCGCCATTTTGACTTTTTCAAAGTCGTTCGCGGCCATGTGAGAAATTCTGTCGCACACTTGGTAGATGTATCTTTCTGTGTCAGAAATTCTAATCGACTCAAGGTCTTTGTTTTTGGCAAGCGCGACGGTTTCCAAATGAGGCATGTTCGTTCTGTACGAATACGCCTGCTTGTAAGAAGCCGGCAGAACATACGCGCCAGCGCTTTTTTCTGAAGCCTTGCCGCTCGCGGCGTGAACCGATGTCGGAGCGAGCCAAAGCGCGGCCGCTAACAAAACGGCGATTGATTTTGCTTTCATTTTGTTCTCCTATTTCTTTTCGTTGAATTTTCCGGTAAAGTCAATGACGCACATGCATCTGTATTTTTTGTGCGCGTCCGCGTAGCCTACGCCAACGGTGGTGAACGCTTTGTTCATAATGTTCTTGCGGTGGCCGCGGCTTGCAACGCCGTCGTCAACCAAAAGCGAAAGAACGATTTCGCGCGCGGAAGAAGAGCCGTAGTCGATGTTTTCGCCGGCGGTCATGTAGGAGCCGTAGCGCTTGATTCTGTCAAAGGGGCTGCTTCCGTCCGTTCCCTCGTGGCCCACTTGGTCAGTGACCGACTGCATTCTCGCCTGGTCTTTGGCCGCGCGGGTCAAGCCCTTTGACGGCTGGAAAGGCGGCAGCGACTCTTGCGCGCTCATGACTGAAACGCATTCGTTTACAGCCGCAACGCCTTCGGCTGTTTTAAGCCTGCGGTCATACAGCAAGCCGTTGAATTTCGCGGCGCGCGGGGCCACGTAAAGAGCGGCGTATTTTTTAGGATTGCTTCGCGCCATGTTCATTTCCAACACGATGTCCTTTTCCAAGTCGGTCATGTAGTTGACGTTTCGCGCGGTGTCAAGCTTGGTCAAGTTCCAAGCGTCCTCGTTGGCGGCGACCGCTTGGTTTGTCACGGTCGGCTTTTCTGTCGTTTGGGGAATCGCGGGAGCTTGCGCTTGGCCGGCCGCAGGGGTTTGAGCGCCGCTGTTGGAGAATATGTCGGGAAGTTTGTCTGTTATGTCTTTGTTTTTCGGCTCTTCCTCGTCGTCGTCGATTCTGTATTTGGCGGGCGGCGGGTCTTTTTGGACTTTGTATGTCCACATGCCGGTGAAGTTCTTTCCGTTCTTGCTTCCGTAGAGTCCAATCTTGTCGATGCCTGCGGGAATTTTTGTTTCCAACTCAAAGCTGTCGCCTTTCTTTTTTAGCTGAACGAGTTTTTCGTTCACGCGAATTCCGATTTTGGAAAAATCCGTTGACTGAACAGCAAAACGGCTGACTTTTCCTTCTTGCAGAACTCCGCTTATCGGCGAGATGATGTGCGTGCCGGTCAATTCGCTGTAGGAAGAAGATGGGATGGGGTAGCAGGCCGCTCCGTCGCCGTAGCCCTTGTAGCCTTCCGACGCGATTACGTCAAAGTAAAAAACGCTTTCAAAATCCGCTTTGTCGCCGCGCTTTTTTGCGGAAATGACAACGCGGTGCTGGCGCTGGTTTGGCACGTCAACGACTATTGTCAAGTCGCTTCCGATTCTGTCTGTCCAAGTGGCGTTTGGAACAGGCTCTTTTTGTCCTATTTCGTACAGGGCTGAGATTACGCTGACATCGGGATTGTTCAGCTTGAACTGAAATACGCCTTCTTTGCGCAGGTTGTTTGACGGTCTTGGCGATTTGCTTGTAAGCTCAAAGCCGTAGTCAGCGAATTTTTTTGAGACGTTCGGTTGGCTTGAGGCTGCGGCCGCAAAAACAGCGGCGGCGAGTAGGGCGAAGAAAATTTTTTTCATAGGTCCTCCAATTGATTAATTATAGCATAGAATTTAGTTTTGCGCTATATTTGCAAAAGAATGAACGCAAGCGAGCTTCACCAATCGATAGTCGAAAATTCTCAATTGACTTTCGCCCGTAGCGGCGGAAAGGGCGGGCAAAACGTAAACAAGGTGAACACAAAAGTCCACTTGTCGCTCTCTGTTTCCAGCTTGAACGGAATCACGGACGAAGAGCGCGCCCGCTTGCGCCAAAAACTGGCGGCAATCATAAACAGCCAGGACTGCGTTTTCTTGGACGTGGACGACGAGCGTTACCAAGAGCTCAACCGCAAAATCGCCCTAAGCCGCGTCGAAAACCGCATCGTCACCGCCCTCAAAGTTCCCAAAAAGCGCAAAAAGACCAAGCCCACCCAAGCCAGCAAGGAACGCAAGCTAAAGCTAAAAAAGATCCGCTCCGAACTAAAGCGCGCCCGCGCGAAGATTTGGCGGTAGGCGGGGAACTGTCGCAAGACCAAGAAGCGGGCCGCCCCGCGTTACTTCAACCATTCCAAAATGATTTTCCATTCTGCAAGCAGGCGGTCAAAGGACCAGGCGGCGTTGGCCGGGCTGGGGCTAGGAAGGCAAGCCGCGCCTTGTTGGCAGAGCGGCTCGTAAAGGGCGGCGCAATGTTTTTGCCAAAGCTTGAACGCGGTTTGGCCCGCGCAAAAGACGCGGCGGATTTGGGCCTTTCTAAAAATCTCTGTAAAGTCGTTGGGAACGGCGTTTTTAATGGAAGAATCCGCCGCGCCTTGTATGTCGCACGAGGCAAGGACATCCCAAAGAGCGATCTTATGGTCCAGCAAAAATTGCCGCCGTTCGCTGCTGGCGGCTTCTGCGTCCGCCGCGTTGTTGGGATTGTTGGGCAGGCGCAAAGTTTCCCCAAAGACGGCGGGCAGGACGCGCCAGAAACGGTTTTGCGGATGCATGTAAAAGAATCTGGCGGCGCGGCTTTTTGGCGAGGGCATCGTTCCCAAAATCAAAACGCGGCTTTGCTCGTTCCACACCGGCGGAATTTGGTGGATAATTTTCTTATTCGCGCTCGGCATCTTCCGCTCCCCATTCCTGCTTGCAAGTGCTCGCTCATCGCGTCAAAGTCGTCTTGGCTTATCGCATGCCGTTCCATGTCAACATGACCTTTAGTGAATGTCACGCCCTCGGCCTCCAACTTTTGCCGCTGGACGCCGCTTCCGCCAAAGGCAAAGCTGCCGGAGCAAAAGCCCTTGGCGTTTACGACGCGGTGGCAGGGCGTTACGGAATTGCTTGGATTTCTGTGCAGCGCGTTCCCCACGTAGCGGCGCAAATTGCGGTTCCCCAAAAGCGCGGCCACCTGCGAATACGAGGCCACCTTTCCCCTGGGAATCAACCGCACGGCGGCGTATATTTTTTGCGCGAGATTTTGTTGCGGCATGGGGGAATTGTATTGCGCGGCGGGGAAAGATGCAAGGTGTTTTTTCTTGACAATGTACCTCTATAGTGTTACACTATTAATTGTGGCCGATAAAGAAGAATATATAGTTTACAAAGGGCAAAAATTTACGGTTGAATGGTATTTTGACCAAAATGCAAAAAGCCAGAGCCGCGAATATTTTTTTGCTCTCGATGATACTGGAAAGCAAAAACTGCTTTATCTTGTAAAACGGCTCGGTGATTTTGGAAAAATTTCTGACAAAACAAAATTTAACTTTGAAGAAGACGGAATATGGGCATTTAAGCCAAAGCCAGACAGATTTCTTTCTTTTTTTACAAGTGGAAAGAAAGTCATCATAACAAACGCTTTTGAAAAGAAATGTCAAAAGCTGCCAAAAAAAGAAAAGGATAAGGCAATAAATTGCAAAATTGATTATGAAGCGAGAGTCAAAGGAGGAACTTATTATGACAACCTACGATCGTCTAATGAAAAATCCTAAGTTCAAAGCGGAATTTGAAAAAGGATACAATGATTTTCTTATTTCAGAATTTATGATTGAAAAGATGGAAGAGGAGAAAATTTCTGTCAGGGAACTTGCAAAAAAAACTAAAGTCTCTCCAACAACGATTCAAAATCTGCGCAGCGGCAAAGCCGATTCCGTAAAGCTTAAAACTCTGACAAATGTTTTGCAAAACCTTGGATATGTTTTACGGCCTGTGAAACTCGCAGCGTTGTAAGATTTTAAATCTTTGTCGCTCCCTGCTTATTGGGTTCTTCATTTTTGTTCGTAGGAGTTACCACCAGCGCAATGATGGAAGTTTGATTGCGTCTAAAATCTTTTGCAATGCTGGAGCAAGCTCTTGATCGAACGCAAAGTGAATTGCAATGTAACTTGCAATTGCAGCGGCCACAACAATTCCAAGTTTTACAAAAACCAAAGCTGATGGAAATCCGCATGAGTATTCAAAAACAATGTGGAGCAATACAATAAAAATTAAGAAAAGCAGAAATTTGTCTGACATTATAAAGCAAGCAAGCAATGTCATTGCAAGCGTTAAAACAGAAATGGCTTTTCTTGTTCCGTTTCTTGCGGCTGTGAGAATGAATGTTTTTATAATTGTAAAGATTATAAGTCCAATGCCAGTTGTAAATGATTGCAAAATTCGTAAATTAGTATTTCCGTTATATTTTGTAAATTCAATCCTTAAAAACACATTTCCGATTTGTTTCATTATGGAAGAGAACTCGTAAGTGTTAGGATCTACGCTGCCTTTTATAAGAGCTGGCTTTATCGCTATGATTATTGCCGCTATAAAAACAAGGCTTGCGATTGTGTCTAAAATGGCAAGAAAGAATAGCAGCGAAAGCTCTCCGAATGTAGAGTATTCTTTGCCGGTTGGCCTTGATGTTCTTAAAACTGTTGATTCTTCAACGCTTTCTTTTTTATTGTTCTCGTTATTGTTTTTGGAGTCGGTTTTTGTTGGCTCTTCTTCTTGCGGTTTTTCTTTGCTTCGTGTTTTGCGTTTGCTTTTTGGTTGTTCAGGCTTTTCTACAGGCTCGCTTTGTTCCTCTTGAATTGTTTCCTCATTCGTCTGTTCGGGGGCGCCGTTAATCGCAGTGTAAATTTTTTCTTTAAAAGTATTTAAGCGGCTTTTTGTTGAATTCAGTATTTTCTTCGATTCATCCAAAATAAAACTAAATTTTTCTTTCATGCTATTCTCCCAATGTTTTTTTTGCAGGAAGCGCCAAAACGCCGCCATCAATTTTTCCGTTTTTTATCGCTTCTTCTTTTAGAAGAAGATAGGCATTTGCAAAAGTCAACCTTATGTACGGAATAAGATAAATTAAAACAATTCCAAAAGAGGAAAGCGTTAAGATAAACCAGCCTATAAAACTAAGAAATAAAAGCGCAAGGTCTTTTTTATGGCCTTCTGTAATTTTTTGACTCATAAGCATGGCCTTTTTTATGCCAATTTTTGGATTGTCGGCAAGAATGAAGTATGTCTGCGAATATTCTAGCCATTTTATTATGGCGGCAGGAAAAAACAAGATGTATAAGATTATTTTTGCGAAAAGAATCCAGCCGCCAAACAATCCCAATAACCATAACGATTCAATTTTTTCTGGAACGACATCAACTTTTAAAGCTAGCTTTGATTTGGCCATTTCAAGATAAACAGAATCTCTGATTAGATAGACAATGTTCGACACTGAAAATGAAATGACGAATATAATGATAATCCTAAAAACTAATTTAATCATTAACAGAGACGTTGTTGCGGCAGATAATGCAAAAATGTAAAGTGTAGGAAAAATGCCAGCGCCGCTAGTTTCAATGCTTAGCGCAAGAAACATTATCAATAGAAAATATCTATTTTCATATATTTGTTTTCTTGCATTTTTTTTTAAATCTTTATGGTCAATCATAGTTTTATCCTGTCATTATTGTTTTTGTTTTTCAATAAATTATTCAACTTTATAAAACCATAAGCCAGTGTAATTTTTGCCGTTGCGGGAACCGTAGACAGCAAGCGTGTCGATGTCGGTGGGAATCTCTGTTTCCAATTCAAACTTGTTTCCGTTTTTTGCGAATGGAACTATGCTCCCGTCAACTACAATTCCGATTCCTGTAAAGTCTTGCGATTCCACTTCAAAGCGCTGGGTGGAGCCGCTTTGCAAAATTCCAGCTATCGGAGAAATTACATGGGTGTTGGAAGTTTCATTGTAGGAACGGTAGGCTGTGGGATATTTTACGACGCCGTCGCCAAAGCCCTTATAGCCGTCCGCTGCCTTTACTTCAAAGTAAAATACGTTTTCAAAGCTGCCTGTATTTTCATCCAGCAATTTTAGAATTTTTGTGACGGCGTTGTTGCGCGGGTAGGCGAACAAGTCTTCGGCAAGGTAGTAGCAGCCGTTTTCTTGTACCTTAAAATACGCGTTTGCAAGAAAGTCGCATTCGTTTTGCGTCGCTTTTTTTTGCTCGACCAATTGCTGAGCTTGCGGTAAAATTTTTTGCTCGAATTCCGCGATGTAAAATTTATCGGGGTTCTTCACTTCGCTTTTGTTGCGCGCGTAAAGATAAACACGGTGTTGGCGTTGATTGGGAACATCGACATTAACCGTAATTTTGCTTCCGATTCTGTCCGTCCAAATTGCGTTTTGAACAACTTGAATTGAAGATTCGGTTTTATCGCATTCATACAAGTCGGAAATGACCGAAACGCCTGTTTTGTTCAGCTTAAAGTCGAACAAAGTTTCGCCTTCAATTTCGTTGAAATAATTTGGAGCGACTTTTCCAAGTGCAAGTCCGTAGTCAAAAAATCTTCCTGCTATGTACGGGTCTTTGACAAACTGTTCTTTTGTTTTCTTTTCTTTCAGATATTGGAATTCGTCTTTTTCCGGCAAGTGGGAATAGATGAATTGTTCCGGCGTTCTGTAAAGCCATTCTGTCGAATAATGCTTGATGAAAGTTTTGTATTCAACATAACCCGCGTCCCAGCAAACGTCAATAAGCTGCCACTTGTTTCCCAAGTTCACGGCGTTCCACTCGTGGTCGGTTTTGTCCAACTTTCCGCGATAGCCAAAGCCTTTTGAATATCCGTGGATGCCTATAGATTCAATGCCTGCAAGACGACACATTTCGTTCATAAGGCTTGCGTAGCCAGAGCAAACTCCCTTTTTCTTTTTGAGCACGCTTTCGTAGTCCTGCTTGATCACTCGGCCTGAAAAATACATGTCCGTGTCGTAGGCTATGTTGTCACAAATCCAGTCGTGCATCGCTTTTACTTTTGCGGAATTGCTGGAGGCATTTGCCGTTAGGTGCTTGACCACTTGCGGCAGTCCGTCTTTTGGTTTCTTGAACACAAGCTCCGCAGTTGGAGCGGGAACGCTTCTGACTTTTGAATCCATCGTTGCGGAAAAAGCGGAGCTCGCCATGACAGTAATTAAGAATACGGCGATAATAGCGGGCATTTTTTTCATGCTTCCCTCCAAAAGATGTAATACCACCTATTATACACCCTGAATGGCAAAAATACAACCTTTTATTAGGGTATAGACCTAAAAATAGGATATTTGGTTTGGTTTCTAACCTTAAAGGTTGGGTTTATAATTGCGCCGTCCTTGGCGTTCCCGCGCATTTCTTCTTTATGGAAGAAGGTTCCATCGACCTAAGCGGCTTTCCAATGGATCAAATTGACCAATTAGTTCACGGACTTTTAATTCGCGACGCTAACATCATATCCAACGAAATAAAACAAAAGATTCTGGCCTTTTCCTCCTTGGGAAGGTGAGGGGGCGTTGCGGGGCGCTCCCCGCAGTGGGGGTAGGCGGAAATGAGGAGCGGCCGGTGATAGGGCGACGAATTGAAGCCGAGGGGGCGGCTGCCCCCGCAAAAAGCCTTCTCCCTGTTCTTGAACATTCCGAAAAAATTTAATAAAATTGAATATCTTCAATAAAGTAAAAGGAGAAAAAAAATGGATTCGGTGACAATCGCAAAATTGTTGGCGTTTGTTATTTACTTGGCGGCGATGGTTTTTGTGGGACTGTCGAGCGCCAGCAAGAACAACAACGCTTCGGACTTTTTCTTGGGCGGCCGCAAGCTTGGCCCTTGGTTCACGGCGCTTAGCGCGGAGGCTTCGGATTCCAGCGCGTGGCTTTTGATGGGCTTGCCGGGACTTTGCTACCTTGGCGGATTCAAGGAAACTTTCTGGACCGCGCTCGGCTTGATTTTGGGAACCTACCTCAGCTGGCTTTTTGTCGCCAAAGCTTTGCGCAAGTGCTCAATCGCGTTTGGCGATTCAATCACGATTCCGGAATTTTTGACAAACCGCTTTAAGGACAAGAGCCGCGTGCTTTCGGTCGTGTCGGTTGTCTTCATTGTTTTGTTCTTCACGATTTACGTTGCTAGCGGCTTTGTAGCTTGCGCCAAATTGTTCAACTCCGTCTTTGGCCTTCCTTACAACGTTGGCCTTGTAATCGGCCTTGTCGTGATTTTGTCTTACACGATTATGGGCGGCTACCTTGCCGTTTGCACGACGGACTTCATTCAGGGAACTTTGATTTTCGTGGCCTTTGTGGTTTCTTCCGTCATAATCGTGTTCGCTTTGGGCGGACCCGGACACGCCGTTGGCCAGGCGCAGAGCTTTATGGGAAAGGCGCTCAACGGAGAGCTTGGCGAGGAATTGCTCAGCAAGTTCACGGCCAACAAAAATTTCAGCGTAACTTCCATCATCAGCGCGATGGCTTGGGGCTTGGGCTATTTTGGAATGCCGCACGTAATCGTCCGCTTTATGGGAATCCGCTCCAACAAGGAAGTGACGACAGCGCGCCGCGTCGGAATCACTTGGATGATCGTTTCTTACATCGGAACTTTCATCATCGGTACTTTGGGAACCGCTTACTTGCTTCCTAACGTTTTGTCAGGCGGAGCGGCGGAAACGGTGTTCAGCGTGACAATGATGAAAATGTATCCTGCCTTTATCGCGGGACTTTTCTTGTGCGCGATTTTGGCCGCCTCTATGAGC
>CADCCO010000057.1 GCA_902799965.1 uncultured Spirochaetaceae bacterium | reverse complement strand
CGCGCGCGACTTTTTTCCGCGCCGCCATTTTTGTTTTGAGCGTTTTCCATAAGACTATAGTATCGACTTTTCGCGACATTCGCAACCTCCTTAAAGCCTAGCGCGTCGCTTGCGAAAGGCCCGCCTTTTGCGCTACAATTCCCGCGAGGAAAAAAAATGCTAGCCGTATTCGTAAATTGCGCCGCAATCGTAGCCGGCTCTGTAATCGGACTTTTGTTCGCAAAAAAAATTCCGCAAAAAATCAACGACGCGATTCAAATCGCTTGCGGCTTGGTATCGTTTGTCATCGGCGTTCAAATGGCCTTTAAATACCAAAACGTCGTTTACTTGGCGCTGGCCTTGATTTTGGGCGGCGTTGTAGGAACCGCGCTAGACATCGACGGAAAGATTTTAAAAGTGGGCCGCTTTTTGGAGAGCGTCTTTTTGAAAAAAGGAACGGACGACGGCGCAAGCGCGAACGACGCCGCCTCGACCGATTCGCGCGACTCCAGCAATCCCAGCTCGCCGACCGATTCGCGCGCCGCCGAATTTTCCGCCGGAAAGCCGCAAAAGAATTTCGCCTACGCTTTCCTAAACGCGTCGGTATTGTTCTGCGTAGGCGCGATGGCGATTGTCGGAAGCTTTAAGGCCGGAATCGAAGGCGACTATTCAATCATATTCCTAAAGAGCGTTTTGGACGGCTTTATCGCCATCGGCTTCGCGGCCGCGATGGGCGTCGGAACGGCCTTTAGCGCGCTGGCGATTTTTGTCTACCAGGGCGCGCTGACAATGCTTTCCGTTTTTATCCAGCGGTATGTGAGCGAGGCCTTGCTTTCCGAAATAACCGGTAGCGGCGGCGCCTTGATTGTCCTTATCGGAATCAACTTGATGGGCCTGAAAAAAATCAAGACGGCCAACTACCTTCCCGCCGTCATCTTCAGCGCGCTCTTTGTCCTTTGCGAGCCGTTTGTCCGCAGCCTTTTGGGAATGTAGCGCGCCAACACGCCCCGCAAATCCACTCGCTACGAACGGGAAAAGCGGCGCGAAGGAGACGGACGGACGGCGGAAACACTCATTTTGCCCCTGCCGCGTTAGCGGCAGACGTAAATAGTTACAAGGGGCAAATTGTGTGTAGCGACGATATCTAGCGGTTCCGTCGTTCGCCCGTCGACTGGGAGCCGCTTTTTTTCACGTCTTGAATTTTTCGGCATTTTCCATTACATTGGCGGCATGAAAAAGATAATCGTAGTAGGATCGGGCGGCCGCGAGCACGCCATCGCTTGGAGGCTGGCTCAAAGCCCGCTTGTTCAAAAAGTTGTTTGCGTTCCTGGAAACGGCGGAACGCTCTTTGAAGACAAATGCGCCAACGTTCCCCTTGACGCGGCGAAAGGCTT
The DNA here is from genome assembly GCA_902799965.1 of uncultured Spirochaetaceae bacterium. Lineage (GTDB taxonomy): Bacteria > Spirochaetota > Spirochaetia > Treponematales > Treponemataceae > Treponema_D. The sequence goes on along the minus strand of CADCCO010000057.1, from coordinate 10,278 downwards.
GCCCGGAAATCCTTACGTAGAAATAGCAAAAAAAGAAGGCTGCGACTTTGCGGTCATCGGTCCCGAAGACCCCTTGGCCGACGGCTTGGCCGACGAATTTTGGAAAGCCGGAATTCCTTGCGTTGGCCCCAAAAAAGCGGCCGCGCAATTGGAAGCCAGCAAAGACTTGGCAAAAGCCTTTATGAAAAAACACTCGGTCGCCGCGCCCGCGAGCGAAACGTTCACCGACAAAAACGCGGCGCTTGAATACGTCAAAAAGCGCGGCGCTCCGATTGTCCTAAAGGCAGACGGCTTGGCCGCCGGAAAAGGCGTTGTCGTCGCAAAGACCCTTGACGAAGCAATCGCCGCCGTCCACGACATTATGGAAAGCGGCCGCGTTGGCGACGCCGGAAAAAAGCTTGTCGTTGAAGACTACCTTGCCGGAATCGAAATGTCGGTTTTGGCCGCCGTCAGCGTCACTCCCGACGGAGCCAAAAGCGGAAAGGCGGCGATTCGTTCCTTCCTGCCCGCGCGCGACCACAAGCGCTTGAACGACGGCGCCAAGGGCCCCAACACCGGCGGCATGGGCGCGGTTTGCCCGCTGTCCGACGTAACGCCCGCCATAATGGAACAATTCGACAAAGACATTTTGCAGCCCACTTTGCGCGGCCTTGTCGCGGAAGGCTTTGACTACCGCGGCTTCATTTTCTTTGGCGTGATGATCACAAAAGACGGCCCGAAGCTTTTGGAATACAACGTCCGCTTGGGCGACCCGGAAACTCAGGCCGTGCTTCCGCTGATGGACTTTGACTTTGCCGCCATGTGCCAGGCAATCGTTGACGGCTCGCTCAAAGACTTTGAGATGAACTGGAAGGATGAATTCGCAGTGGCGCCTGTCGCCGTTTCGGGCGGATATCCTGGAAGCTACCCCAAAGGAAAAAGCATTTCAATCAACAAAGATTTAATAGAACAAAGCGGCGCCAAAGTTTTTGTGGCTGGCGCGATCGAAGACCGCCGCGACGAAAGCGAGCAAAAGCCGCAAGACATTTCGCGCGGCTTGGTAACAAGCGGCGGCCGCGTCCTTGCCGTTTGCGCGAAGGGCAAGACTTTTGACGCGGCTTGGAAAAAAGCCTACGAGGCCTTGGAAGGCGTAAGCTTTGACGGAATGTTCTTCCGCAAAGACATCGGCCTTCCCGGCGCCGCAGTTTCCGACTGAAAAAAAAATCCCGCCAATCGGCGGGATTTTTTTTTTGCGAACTATTCGCGGCTAGAAACGGTCAAGGCGCGCTTCGCTTAAAGCCTTGACTCGTTTCTTTTGCGGCGCGTCAAGAATTGTCGCGCCGCAATACAATCTAAAGTCTGAAGAGTAAGTCCTCGTAGCAGGGGAAGGGTTTGCAGCCTTCGCCAATAAGCGGCTCGATCTCGTCGGCGACAGCGCGGGCTTCGGCCATGGCGGGAAGAACGCTGTCGGCGTAGGCGCGGGCGCATTCCATAACGTCGGACGCGCTCTTGGCGGCAAGATGCTTTTTGCAAAGCTCGTCCGCTTTAGAAGCCAGGCTTCCGGCAAGGCAATCCAACTTTTCCAAGAGCGCGGCTTGGCTTGAAGTCTTGGCGCCGGGAACAAGCGACTTTACGTTCAGCGCCGACTGGGCCACAGAGTCCATGTACTTGAAGGCGGCGGGAAGGATGTCCTTGTTGATCATCTCAAGCATAGTCTCCACTTCGATGTTCAAAACCTTGCAGTATTTTTCCAACTTGATTTCGTAGTGGTCTTCCATTTCCTGTTCGGTGTAAACGCCCATCTCTGTGTAAAGCTTGACGTTCTTTTTGTCCAAGTAGTGGGCCATCGCGTCGGGAGTGGAGCGCAAGTTCAAGAGGCCGCGCTTTTCCGCTTCGGGAACCCAGCTGGCGTCATAACCGTTTCCGTTAAAGATGATTTTCCAGTGAGCGGTAATCTCGCGCTTGATAAGAGCGCTCAAAGCGCTTTCAAAGTCGCTGGCCTTTTCAAGCTCGTCGGCAAAGCCCTTGAGGGTGTAGGCGACGATCGCGTCCAAGGCCGTGTTGGGGCCGGCGATTGAAAGGCTTGAGCCGCAAGAGCGGAATTCAAATTTGTTTCCTGTAAAGGCAAAGGGCGACGTTCTGTTGCGGTCCGTAGAGTCCTTTGGAATCGGAGGAAGAATGTCGACACCGATTGTCATCTTGCTCTTAGAGCGGCCCTGCATCGGAGTTCCGTCCTTGATTGACTGGAGGACGTCCAAAAGCTCGTCGCCTACATACATAGAAATGATGGCCGGCGGCGCCTCGTTGGCTCCAAGGCGGTGGTCGTTTCCGGCGCTGGCGACAGAGATGCGCAAGAGGTCTTGGTTCTCGTCAACGGCCTTGATTACCGCCGTCAAGAACAAAAGGAACTGCGAGTTCTTTTCGGGAGTGTCGCCCGGCTCCAAAAGGTTTTCGCCTTCGTTTGTTGACATTGACCAGTTGTTGTGCTTTCCGCTTCCGTTCAAGCCGGCAAAGGGCTTTTCGTGCAAAAGGCAAACAAGGCCGTGTCGGCGGGCGACCTTTTTCATCACTTCCATCGTAAGCTGGTTTTGGTCGGTGGAAAGGTTTGTCGTCGTGAAAATCGGCGCCATCTCGTGCTGGGCGGGCGCGACTTCGTTGTGCTCGGTCTTTGAATAAACGCCGTACTTCCAAAGAGTGTCGTTAAGATCTTCCATGTACTTTACGATTTTAGGATTGAGAGCGGCAAAGTACTGGTCTTCCATTTCCTGGCCCTTTGAAGGCTTGGCTCCAAAAAGCGTGCGGCCTGTCATGCGAAGGTCCTTGCGCTGGTTGTAAAGCTCTTCGCTTACGATAAAGTATTCCTGCTCAGGGCCGACAGTCGTGGCAACATGGTTGGCCGTCTTGTTTCCAAAAAGGCGAAGAACGCGCAAGGCCTGCTCGTTCAAAGCTTCCATAGAGCGCAAGAGCGGAGTCTTTTTGTCCAAAGCCTCGCCGGTGTAAGAGCAGAAGGCCGTTGGAATGCAGAGAGTGTGTTCCTTTACAAAAGGATATGAAGTGGGATCCCAAACAGTGTATCCGCGCGCCTCGTAAGTGTCGCGGCTTCCGCCGTTGGGGAATGAGGAAGCGTCCGGCTCGCCCTTTACCAATTCCTTTCCGCTAAACGACATAATCACGGTGCCGTCGTCTTGCGGAGTGATAAAGCTGTCGTGCTTTTCGGCGGTGATTCCCGTCAAGGGCTGGAACCAGTGGGTAAAGTGCGTGGCGCCTTTTTCAATCGCCCACTCTTTCATAGCGTGCGCCACTTGGTTGGCCAAGTCGATGTTGAGCGGCTCTCCGCCGTCAATCGTCTTTTTGAGCGCCTTGAAAGTTTCCTTGGGAAGCCTTTCTTTCATCGCCTTTTGGTTGAACACCATCGAACCGAAAAGTTCGGGAACATTTGTTTGAGCCATATTTTCCTCCTGCTTGGCATGGATTCGATTTAAAAACGAAAAAGGCGACGCGGACAATTTTCTTTGCAAGCAAAAAAAACTGTTCGCGTCGCCTTTGACGCTAACGAGGCTTTTATACAACTTTTGAAAAAAAATGTCAAGCGCCGCGTCCGCAAAAAAGCGTAAAAAATTTTAACCGCTTTCCGCCCGCGGACATCTATTCTTTTTTGGCAAACTGCGTTACAATAAGGCGAGATGTCAGAACAAAAAAACAACAGGCTGCATTGGCTTGACGGAATGAAAGGCGCGGCGGCCGTCTTAATTTTTTTTCACCATTTTATGCTGGGAAAATTTCCAGCAAGTTTTTTTGGAAGCCAAAAGCCTTCCATGCTTTACGGCGTTGACACGCTTTTGGCCTCTTGCCCCTTCTTGGGAATAATCGTCAACGGAAATTTTTTCGTGCACCTCTTTTTGCTCATAAGCGGCTATGTCATGGCTTGGCAAACGATTCAAATGAAAAGCGAACGGCTAGGCCTCTTTTGCTTCAAGCGCTATTTAAAGCTTGTGTTCGCGATCGCAGTATGCGCGGCGATAGCCTTTGCGGAATTTGCCTTCAACGCGATTAAGGACGGACAGGGCCTTGGCGCCCTTTTAAAGGAAGCCCACAAATTCTTCCGGGCGATTTTCATAGACGTTCCGTTTTGCGGCGACATCCGCATTTACGGGCCTTTTTGGATGCTAAACTACATTTTTCTTGGCGGAATTTTTGTCGCCCTCATTTCGTCGTTGGCATGGACTTTAGACGGAAAGAAAGTTTTTTTGGCGGCGGCCGTCATTGTCCTTGCGCTTTACGCTTCGCTAACGGCTCAAAACGTCCATTGGGCAAGCGTGATGTTGGGCTGCGCGCTCTGCCTATTCAACGCTTTTTACGGCGTCCAATTCGGGAAGGCCGCCCTCCTTCTTTTGCTGGCGGCGTTGTTTTTTGGGAGCTATCCTACAGGCCTGATTCCGAGCGGCGCCTTCAAGCCATTTGTGTTCCCCGTGGCGGCGGACTTTTCGCCCTATTACTGGCACTCTTTCGCGTCTTTTCTTTTAATTCTTTTCATGCTGAACTGCCAGGCGGCGCGAAATTTCCTTTCAAAAAAAGCCTTTTTGGCTCTGGGAAAAATTTCGCTGTGGGTCTACATTTTGCACGGCTTTTCAATCAGCTGGGCGGAAAGGCTTCTAGGCCTAATTTTGCCCGAAAACGGCGGCCAGAACTATGTTTTGACAGCCGGCCTGTCGTTTTTGACCGCCACGGCCATCTTGCTTTTGGCCTCCCTTGCCATGGCAAAATTCATAACGCCGCTGGGAAACAAGCTGGTTGAAAAAATCATAGGCTCAATGGCTCCCTCCGACACAAGCGCGGCGAATTAAATTCCTCTAGCAAAAACGCAAAAAGTGTGATAAAATAGAAAAGATATGAGAACGCTTTATTTGGCGTGGAACGCCGTTTCAATAATCGCAATCGCGTTTTTCACTTTTTGCGCGGCCAAAAAAAAGACCAGGCTTTCTCCAATAGTTTCCGCGCTTTGCGGCTTGGCGGGTCTGTGCCTTCTATTCTATACCGCTCAATTTTTTACGGCTAACAAAAAGCTGGCGTTGGCGCTTTCGGCCCTTTACTATGTTTGCGACCTTTGCATATTGGGCGTAATATACATTTTTGTCATTTCAATCGTGGACATTTCAAACCGCGGCAAAACCCGCTCGCTTGGCGCCAAGATTTTTTACGTCTTCGCAGGCTTGGCTTGCGCGTTCTTAATAGCGAACGTTTGGACAGAAAGCGTGTTCAGCATAAAGCCGGTTCTGCTTGCCGACGGCCGCATAGACTATTGGAAGCGCGCGTTCAAGGCGCCCATCTATATTTTTGTCGGACTTCAACTCGCGATGGTCGCGGTGATTTTGTCCGAGCTTTTAAAGCGCGCGTTCAAGCTGCCCACTTTCTACAAAAGCAACTTCACCACAATCGCCGCGTTCTTTTTCCTTGTAGTGTTTTTGGACAGCGTTTACTATTTTGTGTCGCTGCCCTACGAGCTTTCGATTTTGCTCTACGTTTTTTTGGCGGGCTACACGTTCCAAATTTCATTTTGGGGAATCAACGCCTCGCTCTTGAACACAATGCTTTCGCTTGTTTCGGAGAACATAAGCTACGCGGTCGTCTGCTTTGCAAGCCGCGGAAAATGCTTTTACTTGAACCGCGAGGCACGCGCGATTTTTGGCTACGGCGCGGCCGGATTCGCAGCGGCGGAAGGCTACCGCGACAAGCTGCTTTCCCAATATCCGGAAAAAATGTTCGGCTTTTTAACGCTGACGCAAACCATGCAAGTTAATTCCGTAACGCGCAGCTTTGACTGCGAATACAAAATTCTAAAAGACCAAAAAGGCCGCAGCGTTGTAAGCTACATAAAATTGGTTGACACGACGGCGGAGCAAAAGCGCCTTGAGGAAGAAAAATTCCGCGCCGAGCGCGACCTGTTGACCGGCCTTTACAACCGCTCCGCCTTCTTCAAGCGCGCCGCCGAAATTTTGCGCTCCAGCAAAAACGACGAGTTCTACCTTGTGGCCACAGACATTATGGACTTTAAGCTTGTGAACAATTTGTTCGGCGAGGCGGAAGGAAACGAAGTCCTAAAATTGCAGGCGGCGCTTCTTTCTTCCTCCGCGGCTCCAAACTCAGTTTACGGAAGGCTGACGGCCGACAAATTCGCGGCGCTCGTTCCAAAAGAGTCCTTTGACTTGGAGGCGACAAAGCAAAACAACGAAACGCTGCAACAGTCGCTGGCAAAATACAACTACAAGATTCAAAACTACACAGGCGTTTACGCGGTTGCCGACAAATTTGAAAACGTAAAAATGATGTACGACAAGGCCGCGATGACAATAGAAAACATACGCGGCAACATGGAAATGTCGACGGCCTTCTACGACTCTTCGATAATGGACAAGCAAATCCGCGACAAGCGCGTCGTTTCAGAATTTGAAGACGCTTTGGCGCGCGGAGAATTTGTCATGTACTTGCAGCCGCAGATTAACGCCGCGGACGAAAAGATTGTCGGCGCGGAGGCGCTGGTCCGCTGGATAAAGCCCGAAAAAGGAATCGTTCCGCCGCTGGACTTCATTCCCGTTCTGGAAAAATCCGGCCTCATCCACAAGCTTGACCAATACATGTGGGAAGAAGCCGCGAAAAAATTGGCGGAATGGAAAGCCGTCGGCCGCGACTTGTACATTTCAATCAACATCAGCGCCAAAGACTTTTACTACTGCGACGTTTACAAATTCCTTACAAGCCTTGTTGAAAAATACCAGATTGAGCCGCAAAAGCTCAAGGTGGAAATAACAGAAACAGTCTTGATGCAAGACGTAAACGCGCACAAGGAAATCCTCAGAAAGCTTAACGACTACGGCTTTACAATCGAAATGGACGACTTTGGCTCCGGCTATTCTTCGTTGAACACGCTGAAAAACGTGGAAATGAACACGCTCAAAATAGACATGGGATTTTTGCGCGCGGCCAGTTTCTCTCAAAAAGTCAAGGACATCATTTCTTCCATTATTTCAATGTCAAAAACGCTGGGCATGACCGTTGTAACAGAAGGCGTTGAAACGGAAGACCAAGTTAAGTTTTTGCGCGAAGCCAGCTGCGACATTTTCCAAGGCTTCTATTTTTCAAAGCCGATTTCCATCGAGGACTTTGAGAAAAAATATTGCGACGGAGGCGACAAATGAATTCCCTTGAGCTTGCGTTCTACATTTTGGCCTTCGCGGTCTTTGTCTTTTTGGCGTGGACGTTCAAAAGCATTTTCCGCTCAAAGATTCCCGGAAAAGTGTTTTACTTTTTCCCAATCGGAATGGCGCTAATAACAGTTCCGACATATTCACTTTTTGTCGCGGCAAAAACTTATTTTTGGGCCATGCTCTTTGACGCGCTTTACTTTGTGTGCACCGACTGGCTTTGCTTTTGCATGCTTATATTCGTCTTGGCCTACACATGGAAAATCAAGGCCATAATGCCGGCCTCCATAACGCTGGCGCCCCTGCTTTTGCTGGACACTGTTTCTCTGATAGCGAACACTTGGCGGCAACATTCGTTCAACTTGACATATGAAATTCTTGAAAACGGAATAGGATACTGGTCGTGCCAGTTCACGCCGCTTCACTACATTCACTTGGCGTTTTGCTACGTGATGTTTTTTTCGGCGCTCATTCTTTTGGCGCAGTCCATCGCCACAGCGCCCAACGGCTACAAGGCAAAATACGTGGCGGTTCTTGGCGCCTCGTTCGCCGTCATAATAGCCAACGCCATTTGCTATTCGCTTGACTTGGCCATAGACTTTTCCGTTTTGCTCTACCCTCTCTTTGGAATTTTTGTCTACTACTACTCAATCTTCTTCGCCGCGCGGCAATTGACCACGCTCGCCCTGACAAGCGTGAATGAAAACATCGACGACGCGATTCTATACTTTGACGTGGACGACGACTGCATTTACAAAAACTCAAAGGCCGCGTCACTGTTCGTCGAAGACGGAGAATTTTCAAAGCGCAAGGCAAGAACTTTTTTAATCGGAGCGCGAGGAAAAATCCAGGCCAAAAGCGAAGCGGCGCCCGTGGAATTTTTTATGGTCGGCGGCCAAGAACGGCAGTTTGAAATCGAAACCGAAGACATTTACTACGGCTACAATTTGATTGGCTCATACTTAAAGCTGTCCGACAAGACCGACGAAATCAACCGCTACTTGACGCAAAAATTCTTGGCCAACCACGACGAACTAACCGGCGCCTACACCCGCGAATATTTCTTCAAAGCCTGCGACGAAAAAATCAAGGAAAACCCCGGCACGGATTTCTTGATGATTTCTTCCAACATTCGCCAATTCAAGTTGGTCAACGAGCTTTTTGGCGAAGAAGTGGGAAACAAAATTTTAATCAAAATGGTAACGACCACAAAAACGCTCGCCATTCACGACAGCGTTTTGGGCCGTGTTGGCGACGACCGCTTTGGCCTGCTTGTCCAAAAGAAATATTTTACGGAAGACCACATCAAGGCCTTTTTGGAAAGCTCGCAGGAAGTTTTGGAAGGCTCAAACTTCACGCTAAACATTTGCGTCGGCGTTTGCGAAGCCCGCGGCGACAGCGAAAGCGCGCAGCTTCTTTACGACAAAACGCAATTGGCCATAAACAACATTTGCAACGACTACCAAAAGCACTTGGCATACTACAGTTCCGACCTAATGGACGAGCTGCTGCGCGAACGGCAAATCACGACCGAATTTAGCGACGCGCTAAAAAACGGACAAATATGCATGTACTTGCAGCCCTACTTTGACCGCGACGGAAAGGCTTTTGGCGGCGAAGCGCTCGCCCGCTGGAACCATCCGCAGCGCGGCCTTTTGGAGCCCGACTTCTTCATTCAGCCTTTGGAAAAAAGCGGCTTGATTCACAAGCTGGACACTTTCATTTGGGAAGAGGCGGCAAAAACTCTTGAAGCATGGGAAAAGAGGGGCCTTGACAACATGCAAATTTCGGTCAACGTTTCGGCAAAGGACATGTTCTACATCGACATCGCAGACAACTTTAAGCAGCTGCTTTTAAAACATACGTTCAACCCGCAAAATTTAAAAGTTGAATTTACGGAAGAGGCGCTTAACAAGGACTTGAACACAACGATAAGCCTTTTTGAAAAGCTAAAGGCCCTTGGCTTTGAAGTGGGAATCGACGACTTTGGCCAGGGCTATTCTTCGCTGAATTTCTTAAAGGATGTGAACGCCGATATTTTAAAGATGGACATGGTTCTTGTTCAAAAAAACGAAAACACAGAGCGCGCAAAAATCATTTTGAAATTCATTGTGCAGATTTCAAAGGCGCTGGGCATGAAGCTTGTGTCTGAAGGCGTTGAAACCGCCGAGCAGCTTGAAATGCTAAAGACCTTAGGCTTCCCTTGTTTCCAAGGCTATTATTTTTCCAAGCCGATTGAAATCAAAGACTTTGAAGAAAAATACACCTGTTAAAAAAAGGGGATGTCCTAAAAGTTCAGCATGACAGAACTTTTAGGACATCCCGCTTTTTTTTGCCTTGAACAAAGCGCTTACATTGAAGTGTAGCCGCCGTCAACGGGAAGGATTACGCCGGTGACGTAGGACGACGCGGGCGACGACAAGAAAATCGCGGCGGTGTCCAGCTCGCCTTCGTTTCCGTAGCGGCTAAGCGGAATCATCGTCTTTGCGTTGTTCTGGAAAAATTCCGAGTCAAGCGTTTCCTTTGTGAGCGGCGAGTAAAAGTAGCCGGGGCAAATCGCGTTCACGTTGATGCCGTACTTTCCCCATTCCGCCGCGAGGCCGCGCGTAAGGTTCACGACGCCGCCCTTGGCCGCATGGTAGGGCGAGCAAGGAGCGACCTTGTTTCCGACCATTCCGTACATAGAAGCGATGTTTATGATGCGGCCGTACTTGGCTCCGATCATGGCCTTTTTGGCAACGGCGCGCGACATCTTAAAGGTGCCGCCCAAGTCTACGTTAAGCTCGCCATTGAACTGCTCGTCGGTGATGTCCTCGGCGGGGGCCACGGCGCCCGTTCCCGCGTTGTTGATAAGAATGTCTATGCGGCCAAACTTGGCCACGATTTTATCCACCGCCGCATCAACCGCGTTCGTGTCGGTGATGTCGCAGCGGACGGCCAGCGTTTCCACGCCGTATTCGTTGTGAATGTCCTTGGCCACCGCGTCAATCAATTCCTGTCGGCGCGCGATGGCTACGATAGAAGCGCCCTGGTTGGCCAAAGCCTTTGCCATTTGAACGCCCAATCCAGTCGAACAACCGGTGACAACCGCCACCTGTCC
>CADCCO010000056.1 GCA_902799965.1 uncultured Spirochaetaceae bacterium | reverse complement strand
TTCCGCCTTGCGGAAACCCGCGGTTCGGAACCAGGTTCCGACTTCCGCCTTCCTTACCGTTTTCTTCCCTTCCCTGCGTTTCCAAAGAACGCCGCCTTGATTTAAGGCGGTAAGGGAGAATCTAGCGCGAATCGCGAAAAGTGTCAAGAGAATTTCCCTTTTTTTTTGAAAAAAAATTCGCTTTTTTTTGATTGCGGCGCGACGCTTTTGTTCGCGCCGCAAAAGGAACGAGTCAAGGCCTTGAGCGAAGCGCGCCTTGACCGTTCCTAAAAAAAATTCACTTTTTTTTTCGCGCTTTACGCGGCCTTTTTCTTTTTGTTGCAAAGCGTTCCGACGACAAAAAGCGCGAGGCCCGCGACCGCCGCGACGGCGCCGTAAATTTTCATCTGGCCGAAAACCTTTTCAAGATACGCCAAAAGGCCTTCGCAGACTCCGCGGGGAACGTTTTGCCCTTGGAACTGGGCGGTCAGGACGGGCGGCAAAAAGCTTTGGGCGGACACGGCGGCGGCAAAGAGCAACAGCCCGTCAATGAAAACCGGCATGAAGACATACTGGAGCCACGCGAAAAAATTCAGATTTATAAGGAAAATGACGAGCGCGAAAAAAGCGCAAACGCCGATGCAGGCAAGGAAGAATTTCAGCGAAAGGACAAACTCGACAGCCTTGAGCGCTGACAAGGCTTCGGCGTTTTCTTTTTTGGCCTCGTCAAGGGCGGCGGTTATTTGCGTTTGGGCGGCGGCTACGTTTTCTTTTATTGCCTCGTCCATGCCGGAACGGTCCACCGTTTCGCCGGCGCGCTTTTCGTACATGTCGATGGATTTGTTCAAGACTTTTTTCACGTCTTCAGGATTGATTGAAAGCGTGTCGGTCGCGCCGGTAATGTAGCCTACGATTTCGCCGGCGTACTTGTCGACGAATTGCGAAACGTCGGGCGAGGCCAAGACTTCGGAAATGAATTCCGGCTTCACGTCAACGCCGGCGGCTTCCAAGTATTGGCCTACGACGCCGTTGACGTCAAGGTTTGAAAAGTCAATCGAGCTTAGGTCAAGCGAACTAAAGTCAAAGTCGCCGCCTTCATAGGCGCAGAGAACGCGGACCGGGCTGCCCGGACGGAAAAGGCCGTCTTGGCGCGCGGGAGCCTTTGCGACGGGCTTTAGAATTTCGCTGGCGATTTTTGTAATCGCCGAATAGCTGAAGTTAAAGCGGACTACGGAAAGCAGCAATGTGGCGAAAACGCAAACGGCGAAAAGCAGGCTGAACAAAATAGAAAAGAACTTTTTCATTTTTACAAATCTCCTTTAGGGAAAATTATATCGTGAACGCTGAATTAGTCAAGGAAAAAAATTGCGCGAAAAAAAACGCTCCCAGTCGGTTCCGCTGACCGCCCGCCGACTTCGCGCATTTTTCCAACCAACATCTTGACATAAAATGGCCTGCACAGTATAATACGGCTCATTTTAAAAACGGCGGACTTTTCCTAGCGACAAGGCGCCGGATATTATTGAGTAAAGCGCCAAACGCCATTCTGTGTAAAAGAAAACAAGGTCTTTTTCCCTATAGTGGCAAAAAGCGCTATGGGGACATTATGGAAGACTCTATCACTTTTGAAGACCTCGGTCTTGACGAGCAAATTCTTGCCGCAGTCGCGCGCAAGGGTTTTGAAACACCTTCTCCAATCCAAGTTTTGGCAATACCTCGCTTGTTGAACGGCGAGGCCAACGTAATCGCGCGCGCCCGAACGGGAACGGGAAAGACGGCCGCTTTTGGCTTGCCTTTGATCCAGCGCTTGCGCGGTGAAAGCGACCACGTGCGCGCCTTGATTTTGGAACCGACGCGCGAGCTTGCGATTCAAACTTGCCGCGAGATGGATTCATTCAGCGACAACGGAAAGCCGACCAACTGCGTGGTCTACGGCGGCTCAAGCATTATGGAGCAAATCCGCGCGCTCAAAAAAGGCGCGGACATCGTTACCGGAACGCCCGGCCGCGTGCAGGACTTGATTGAGCGAAAAAAGCTTGACCTTTCAAAAATCGAATATTTCATTCTTGACGAAGGCGACGAAATGCTCGACATGGGATTTGTCGAGGACATCGAAAACATTTTTGCCAGCGCCAATCCCGACTCGCGCATTTTGCTTTTCAGCGCGACGATGCCCGCTCCGATTTTGAAGATTGCCCAAAAGTTTATGGGCGAGTACGAAATCGTGGAAGAGGAAGGAATTGTTGAAGAGCCGCTTTTGATTGACCAAAAGTATTGGGTTTTGCGCGAGGGCGACAAGGTTGAGGCGCTCGTCCGCTTGATTGACTCCAACCCGGACTTTTACGGCCTTGTGTTCACGCAGACCAAGAACGACGCGGACACCGTGAGCCGCCGCCTTGACGAAAAGGGCTATGAAGTCGCGGCCTTGCACGGAGACATTCCGCAGGGCCAGCGCGAGAAAATCTTGGCGCGCTTCCGCTCAAAGAAAACGCGCGTGCTTGTGGCCACCGACGTCGCCGCGCGCGGAATCGACATCACAGGCTTGAGCCATGTAGTGAACTATTCGCTCCCCTTTGACTCTTCGACATACATTCACCGAATCGGAAGAACGGGCCGCGCCGGCACCAGCGGAACGGCCATCACTTTTGTAAGTCCCAACGAGCGCAGAAAGCTTAACTTTATGAAGGCGCGCGTGGCCAAGGCCAGCAAGGGCGACTTGAACGAAGGCGAAGTTCCTTCAATCGAGTCGGTTTTGGAAATCAAGCGCGCGGCCCTTTTTGAGCGCTTGAAGAATTCGATTGAAAAGGAAAGCGCGGCGGACAAAGGCGCCGACGAAGGATTCTTGCAGATGGCTCAAGACCTTTGCAAAGAAAAGGACGCGACAGAAGTTTTGGCCGCGGTTCTTTCTTCCGTTTACGGGGACGCGCTGGACAAAGACCGCTACGAGGAAATCCGGAAAGCCCCCGCCTTGGGCGAAAAAGGCGGACGCGAAGGCCGAGGAAGAGGCCGCGACCGTTACGACGACGCGCCGCGCGACGACCAAACAAGATTGTACATTCAGCTTGGAAGGCGCGACGGCTACAACGCGCGCGAAATCGCCGACTGGTTCAGCGACACGCTTCACATTCCCGGAAAAAAAGTCGACCGCATTGACGTTACGACAAGCTTCAGCTTGGTCAGCCTTCCCAAGGAAGACGCGGCTCGCTTGATGGAAATGGCAAGCCGCGACAATTCGATTCCGCACATTCACGTTGACACAAAGGCAGGAGGCTCGCGCGGCGGACGCGGCGTAAGAAGAAGCGGCGGCTTTGACGACGAGCGCGAAGGACGCGGCGGCCGGGGCTTTGGAAAAAAGCGCGGCGGCTTTGGCGGCGACCGAGACTTTAAGAGGGGCGATGGCGACGGCTTTAAAAAATCAAAAGGCCGCGTGAAGCCCCACACCGCCACCGAACGAAGCGGCTCAAGCTCGTCTTACTTTAAGAACAAGAAAGCGAAGGAATTTTGATTCTAACAAAAAAAAGGGCCGCTTTCGCGGCCTTTTTTGTTAGATAACAACTTTTCCGTCGTAAAGGAAGTCGGCGCTGCCGGTAAGGTAAACCGTGTCGCCGGTGTAGCGGACAATAAGCTTTCCGCCCTTTACGACAACCGTAACGTCTTGGTCAATCTTACAGTAGCCGTTCAAAATCGCCGCAAGCACGGCCGCGCAAGCGCCGGTTCCGCAAGCGGGGGTTTCGCCGTTTCCGCGTTCCCAAGCGCGCATCTTTAGCTCGTTGGGGCCGACGACGCGCACAAATTCCGTGTTGGTCCTGTCGGGGAAAGCCTCGTGGTTTTCAAAGAGCGGGCCGATTCTTGCAACGTCAATCTTGTCGACAAAGCCGCAGAATACAACGCAGTGCGGGTTTCCTACGCTTACGCAAGTCACGTCGTAGTTCATTCCGTCGACAGCCAAGGTTTGATTGGCTATCGCTTTTGGCGGAAGGCCCGGAAGATTGACTTCCTTTTCTTCAAGCGTCGTCGGTATTGACGAAGGCGCGAATTCGGGCTTTCCCATGTCGACTGTGGCGGACGAAACGATTCCGTTCAACTTGTAAAGGGTGAGCGTTCGCACGCCGCTTACGGTTTCTATCGAAATGCTCGCGGTAGGCTCGGACTTTTTTTCGCGCTTTTCGGCTATGCCAAAAATGTTGTTGTCGTACAAATATTTTGCCACGGCGCGAATCGCGTTTCCGGCCATGTGGCCTTCAGAGCCGTCAAGGTTGTAGAAGCGGGCCGCCGCGTCCGCCTTGTCTGACTTTGAGACAAGCGCGAGGGAGTCCGCTCCGATTCCAGAGCGGCGCGAGCAAAGGCGCACGGCAAGGCTTCCCGGGTTCGCGATTTCCTGGCCTTCCGTATTGATGATGATGAAGTCGTTTCCCGTCGACTGCATTTTGACAAATTGAATCGTCTGCTTTTCTTCGCGCAAATCGTTTATGTTTATAAGCTCGACGTTCTCCGCGCTGTAATGGCTGGACAAACAATTGGCCAGCGCGTTGGCGGTGTCGATCGCGGTAAGGCAGGGTATGTCGCGCTCCACCGCGTGGCGGCGCATGATGACCGAGTCGGCGCGGGGATTTCTTCCCTTGGCGGAAGTTGAGATGACGTAATCGACTTTGCCGGAATCAAGCAGCGTCAAAAGATTGTTGGCCGGGTTTTCGTGTATTTTGTTTACGGTCTGGACTTCCATTCCAAAGTCGCGCAAGACGCTGGCGTTGCCTTCGGTCGCGTAAAGCTTGAAGCCGATGTCGTAGAATTTTCTGGCAAGCTCAGGAAGCTCGTAGCGGTCGCTCTTTCGCACGCTGAACAAAACGCCGCCGCTCCTTTTGATTTTGTAGCCCGCGCCAATCAAGCCTTTGAAAAGCGCCTCTTCCATCGTGGCGGCGATTCCCAAAACTTCGCCCGTGGACTTCATCTCAGGGCCAAGCTGCGTGTCAACGTCCATCAATTTTTCAAAGCTGAATACGGGAACCTTTACGGCGAAGTACGGCGGAATTCTGTAAAGGCCGGTTCCATACCCCATGTCGCGAATTTTTTCTCCCAGCATGGCGCGGGTGGCAAGTTCCACCATAGGAACGCCGGTGACTTTAGAAATGTAAGGAACGGTGCGGCTTGAGCGCGGATTGACTTCGATGATGTAAAGGTCGTTATTGTAAATCAAATACTGAATGTTCACAAGGCCCTTTGTTCCAAGCTTAATCGCAAGGTCGGTCGACTGCTTGACGATTTTTTCGCGAAGGACGTCGTTCAAATTCCAACTTGGATAAACCGCGATTGAGTCGCCGGAGTGAATTCCGGTGCGCTCGATGTGTTCCATAATGCCAGGAATCAAAACGTCCTCGCCGTCGCAAATGCCGTCGACTTCAAGCTCCACGCCCTGCATGTACTTGTCAATCAAGACCGGGTTTTCAATGCCCTGCGCCAAAATGATTTTCATGTATTCGCGCGTGTCGTCGTCGTTAAAGGCAACGATCATGTTCTGGCCGCCCAAAACGTAAGAGGGGCGCAGCAAGACTGGGTAGCCAAGCTTGTTGGCGGCCTCAAGAGCCTCGGCCTCGTTAATGATTGTAAGGCCTTTGGGGCGGTTGATGTTAAGGCGGGCGCACAATTCCTCAAAGCGCTCGCGGTCTTCGGCAAGGTCGATGGAGTCGGCGGACGTGCCCAAAATTTTTATGCCTTGGCTGTCAAGAAATTTCGTAAGCTTAATCGCCGTTTGGCCGCCAAAGGCCACGACGACTCCAAGCGGCTTTTCGGTGTTGATCACGCCCATGACGTCTTCGGGCGTGAGCGGCTCAAAGTACAAGCGGTCGGCGGTGTCAAAGTCAGTCGAAACGGTTTCGGGATTGTTGTTTATGATGGCGACGTCATAGCCAAGCTTCTTCAAGCTCCAAACGCATTGAACGCTGGCGTAGTCGAATTCGATTCCCTGTCCGATTCTAATCGGGCCGGAGCCAAGAACGATTATAGCGCCCTTGCCGGATTTTTTTCCGGCGGCGGCCGCCTCGTCCAAGAAGTCTTGGGCTTCGTTTTGCTTGTCGTAGCCCGCGTAAAAGTAAGGAGTCTCCGCGTTGAACTCGCCCGCGCAAGTGTCGACCATTTTGTATGTGGCGGGAATATGCGCGAGCTTTCCTTGCGCGCGCGCGGCCGCCGCTTCTTGGGCTTGCGACAAAATTCCGCTCGCTCCCAAAATTTGTTGGCCGGAAAGGCGTTCGACAACCTTGTCGGGATAGCCGAGTTTTTTGGCCTCAAGATAAAGTTCCGGCGTGAGGCCGCCGTTCGATCCGCCCTTGGCTTTCGCGAGCCTTTCTTCCATGCGGACAAGCTTTAGGATTTTGTTCAAGAACCATTCGTCGATTTTTGTCACGGCGTGAATCTTGTCCACGTCCATGATTCCGCGCTTCAAGGCTTGGTAAATCGCGAACAAGCGCTGGTCGGTGCGCTGGCTTACGCGCTCGATTATCCGCTCGTCGCTTTCTTCTTCAAATATTTTTAGGTTGAGCGAGTCTACGCCGACTTCCGCTCCGCGCGCGGCCTTCATCAAAGCCTCTTCAAAGGAACGGCCGATTGACATGACCTCGCCGGTCGCCTTCATCTGCGTTCCCAAGTCGCGCTTTGCGTAAACAAATTTGTCAAAGGGGAACTTGGGCATCTTGACGACAACGTAATCCAAGACCGGCTCAAAGCAGGCCGCGGTCTTCTTTGTTACAAAGTTGGGAATCTCGTCCAGCGTGTAGCCGATGGCGATAAGCGCCGCGACCTTTGCGATTGGGTATCCCGTCGCCTTTGAGGCGAGCGCCGAAGAGCGGCTTACGCGCGGGTTCACTTCGATTACGGCGTACTCAAAAGTTTCGGGGTTGAGCGCGAACTGGCAGTTGCAGCCGCCTTCCATGCCAAGGCTTGAAATGATGTTCAAGGCGGCGCTTCGGAGCATTTGGTATTCTTTGTCCGCGAGCGTCACGGCGGGCGCGATTACGATTGAGTCGCCGGTATGAATGCCGACCGGGTCAAAGTTTTCCATCGAGCAAACGGTGATGACGTTTCCGGCGGAATCGCGCATGACTTCAAATTCGATTTCTTTCCAGCCGCTTATGCACTTTTCAACAAGTATCTGGTGGATCGGCGAGCGGTGCAAGCCGTTGTGGGCGATTTCGTCAAATTCGCGCTCGTCGTTCGCGATGCCGCCGCCGGTTCCGCCCAAGGTAAAGGCGGGGCGTATGATTGCGGGAAAGCCTATTTCTTCTTTTACGAATTTAATGGCGGACTCGTAGTCGGTGACTACCTTTGACGGAATGCAAGGCTCGCCGATTGCAAGCATGGTGTCCTTGAACATTTGGCGGTCTTCCGCCTTGTCAATCGTCTCAGGCTTGGCGCCCAAGAGCCGCACGCCGTGGCTTTTTAGAAAGCCGCTTTTGGCCAGCTCCATAGAAAGAGTCAAGCCGGTCTGCCCGCCTAACGTTGAAAGCAGGGAGTCCGGCTTTTCCTTTTCGATAATTCGCTGAATTGTTTCGGGAATCAAAGGCTCGATGTAAATGGCGTCGGCCATCACATGGTCCGTCATCAAAGTCGCCGGGTTGGAATTTACAAGGACGACTTCAAGGCCTTGTTCTTTTAGCGCCTTGCAAGCCTGGGTTCCGGCGTAGTCAAATTCCGCCGCCTGACCAATCACAATCGGCCCGGAGCCGATGACCATCACTTTATGAATCGATTTGTTTAAAGGCATACTAAAGCCTTAGTATACCGCAAAAAGGCCTTTTTATTCAATAGAATTAAAGAAATTCAAGGCTTGTAAAGGCGATTTTTTCCGCTATTTTTTTGAAGCCGCTTTCTTTTTGGGAGCGGCCTTCTTTGCCTTGGGAGAGGCTTTGGCGGCAGCCGGCTTTGAGGCGGCTTTTTTTGCAGCGCCCTTTTTGGAGGCCTCTTTTTTGCCCTCGCCTTTTTTGGGAGCGGCCTTTTGTCCGCCCAAAATTTTTTCGTCCAAACGCTCGGCGGCGCCCTTTTCTTTTTCGGCCTCGACGGCGGACTTTAGAACTACGCCGTTGGGGTCATAGTAAAGGTGGGTCTCGCGCGGGTCAAAGACCACGGTTCTTCCGCCAAGAATGATTTTCTTGAGCAAGCGCTCCAAGTGCCTGTTGGTTTTATGAAAGCCTTTCTTTCCGTCGCAAAAGGCGGAGCGAGCCAGCGCGTTCCTAAAGAAGACCGGGCTTTGAGCCAGCGTGTCGTTAGAGAGCGCGAGGCCCCTGTAGGCCAAATACTTTATGAAGAAAACCGCGATTGTCCGCGTGTTGCCGCTTTCGAACGGATGCAGCGCCCACAAGCCGCTTATAAAAGAAGCGATGTGCTTCACCACTTGCTTTGACTCTTTCATGCCCTCAAAGTCGAACAAGGTTTCGGCCTCAAAAAGCTTGTTGAGCTGCGTTTGGATTTTGGCCGCTTTTGGATAGACCAAAGAAAGTCCGTCGAGCGCCCATTCCTTTTTGGAAAGGTTGGCCGTCCGCAAAAGCTCCGGGCTTTCAAGCAAGCCTGTGAAAAGAGCCTTTCTGATTTGCACAAGCTCAAACTGCGAGATGCTGAATTGGTTTTGAATTATGTTGACGAACATTCTGACGGAAACGATGTCCGCCTCGTTCTTTAAATTTTCGCATTCGTCAAGAAGCGCCTCGTCGGGCAAAACTCCTTCGATGTTTTGCTTGGCGATTTCGACAACTTTGGCGGAAGGCTTTAGCGCGTCAACCGCCTGCAACGCTATCACAGTTTTCCAAATCAATAGTCTTTCTTTTGCGTCCATTTTTCTATTCTAGCGCGTTTTTAAGGAACAATCAAGATTTATTTACGCCGGCTTTTTTCCGTTAATCAAGTCGACAAATTCGTCAAACAAAAAGCTGGTGTCCAAGGGGCCGCTTGCCGCTTCCGGGTGGAACTGAACGCTAAAGGCCGGCGTGTCGCTGTATTCCAAGCCCTCGTTGGTTTGGTCGTTTGTGTTGACGAAGGTTTCCTTGGCGCAGGCGGGAAGGCTTTTCGCTTCCACCGCGTATCCGTGGTTTTGGCTTGAAATGTAGACGCGGCCGGTCGAAAGGCGCTTTACCGGCTGGTTGGCGCCGCGGTGGCCGTACTTAAGCTTTGAGGTTTTGGCTCCCTTGGCCAGCGCCAAAATTTGGTGGCCCAAGCAAATGCCAAAAAGCGGAATCTTTTTTTCAAGAATTTTTTTCAGCTCTTCTATTATCGTGACGTTTTCCGCCGGGTCGCCTGGTCCGTTTGAAAGCATTATGCCGTCAGGGTTCAAGGCCAAAATTTCTTGGGCGCTGGCGGCGGCGCTGACCGTTTGAACTTCAAGGCCGCGCTTTAAAAGCTCGCGGCGGATGTTGGCCTTGGCGCCAAAATCCCAAAGGACGACTTTTTTTCCGCGCCCCGCCTTCATGGCCTCTTCCTGGCTGTTGACTTTTGTTCCGTCCGAACGAACGGGCACGGCGCGGTATTGGGCCGACTCGGCAAAGACTTGGTCGGCCGGCTTTTGAACTTTGTCGGCGTCAAGGCTGACGCTTTGAACGGCTTTTTCGATTTTATACGACTTTATTTTTTCCAAGAGCGCGGCCTTTTTTGAAGGCTCTTCCAGCGCGGAAAAGGCTTCTTGGGCTTCCGCGCCGCTTCCGCTTACAAGCATCGCGTTCATCACGCCGGACTCGCGCAAGACTTTTGTAAGCGCGCGGGTGTCTATCCCGCAAAGGCCGGGAACATCGTTTTCTTCAAGGAACTGGGCGAGCGTTTTTTGGCATCTAAAATTGCTGGGAGCGTCACAAGGGTCGCGGACGATGTAGGCTTTTGCGTGAATCTTTGAGCTTTCGTAGTCGGAAGAAATGATTCCGTAGTTTCCGACCAGCGGGAAAGTCTGCGTTATGATTTGCCCGTAGTAGCTGGGGTCAGTCAAAGTTTCTATGCAGCCGGTCATTCCGGTGGAAAAAACCGCCTCGCCCACAGCGCATTTTTTTGCGCCAAAGGCCCTTCCTTCAAACACAAGCCCGTTAGCCAAAACGAGCGCCGCTCTTTCGCCGCTATCACTGTTCATACTAAAACATTACATTAGCGCAAAAAGGGGCTTTTAATCAAGCGGCGAAAAGCGCTATTTTAGGGACAAAAGGTATTGGTAGGGGGAAGTGGCGGGGGTCTTGCGGCGGCGGCCGCCTTCGTCCAATTCCGGGACAGAAAAAATTTTGTCCAAGACATTGGCCGCGGCGCCGTAGCTTACGGCCTTTTGCGAAATTGAAGCGGCCGCGACGACGGTGGTTTTGTTCCAAGCGTAGGGCCAAAGGTAGACGATTTCTTCGCGGATGAACTTTACGATTTCCTCCGCGTATTTTTTTTCAAGGCCGCCGACGTAGACAACGTCAAGCGAAAGCGTGTTGACCAAAAAGGCTATGTTTTTTGCAAGCTCGCGGAAGGTCTTTGCGGCGCCAGGCCCGTCAAGACTTTGCGCGCTTTTGCAGGCCGGCGAAAACTGCGTTTTGCTGGGGCTTTCCCAGTCGACGCTGCGGAATTCGCCCGCCGTCGCGTTGGCGCCGTGGTAAATCTTTCCGTTCAAGATTAGGCCAAGGCCCACGCTTAAATTTCTGGGAGCGTCTTTGAGCGGCTGCAGGGGGCGGCTTTGCGCCAAGACATACATCATGTTGCGCGTCTTTGGCGAGCGCGAAAGAATTTGTTCGGCGTAGCAGCAGCAGCGCGCGTCGTTTTCGGCAAAGACCGGAACCTTTGTCCAAGCCTGCGCTTCCTTGGCCGCGTCAATTCCGTCTTCCACCAAAAGCGGAATGGACTGAATTATCTTGGCGCCGTCCGCGTCGACAATGCCCGGAACGCCCAGGCCGATTCCCGCGATTTTTACGCGCAGGCGGCCGGCCGCTTCTTCGAGCGTTTCAACGCCTTGCTTAAAAAAGCCCAAAAAGCCTTTTTGCGCGTAAGAATCCGGATCTATGGCCAGCGAGTTTTCGTACAAAATAGTTCCGAAAAAATCCTCAAGGCAAACGGCCATGCGCTCGGGGCCGATTTCGATTCCGCCGGCGCAAGCGTAGGAAGGGTTGATTTCCAAAAGCATGGGCTTTCGGCCGCCCTGCGGTCCGCTCGCGCCGATTTCAGTTTCGCGCGCCAAATTCTTTTCTTCAAGCTCGGAGATGATTTTAGTCACCGTGGACTTGTCCATTTTTAGCGCTGAGGCTATTTCCACCCGGCTGGCCTTTTTCTTCTGCCAAATGAAGCGGAGAATCCTCATTATGTTCAAGTCCGTGAGCGAATTTAAGACGCGCATTTTCCCGCTTACATATTGGCCATTTCCGTCAATTCGGCGAGCATTTTGGGAAGCTCTGTTTCCATGTTCTCGTTGGTGAACTGGCAGGTGCCCACTTTTTCGTGGCCGCCGCCGTTGTAGCGCAACATGAGGCTTCCGACGTTGACTTTGCTTGTCTTGTTGATGACGCTGTAGCCGACGGCGGCCGAGCATCCGTTGCCGCCCTTGCCGTTCACAATCCAAGCGGAAATGTTCTGCTCCGGGTACATGCTGTAAATCATAAAGCGGTTTCCGGTGTAAATCGGATCCACGCCGCGAAGGTCGGTGATGATGAGGCTTCCGTCAACCTTTGTGTGGGCCTTTACCATTTCCTTGAATTTTTCGGTCTGCTCGTTGTAGACTTCGATTCTTTCCTTTACGTCGGGCATGGCCAAAATTTCTTCCGTGGTCTTGTCGCGGCAGGCCACCATCAATTTTTCCATAAGCTGATAGTTTGAAACGGTGAACTGTCTCCAGCGGCCCAAGCCAGTGCGGGGGTCCATCAAGAAGCCGACCAAAATCCAGCCCTTGGGGTTTTGGATTTCGCTAATGGTGAGCGTGCCGGAGTCAACCTTGTCGACGGCTTCCATAAGCTCGCCGTAGTTGGGGAACTTTTTGGCGCCGCCGTAGTATTCGTAAATGATGCGCGCGCAGGAAGGCGTGATGCGGCTTTCGCCCTTGTACTTTCCCGCAAGCTTGTTGCGCTCAAATTCGCTTGAATGGTGGTCAAACCAAAGTCCGCAGCCTTCCACAAAGGGAACGTTGGCCAAGCAGTCGTTTGAGTCGACGGGAATTTTTCCGTCCTGCAAATCCTTGGGATGCGCGAAAGTCCAATGGTCGATTACGCCCGCTTCCAAAAGCAAGGCCCCGCAAGCCAATCCGTCAAAGTCAGAACGAGTTACCAATCTCATTGCCATGTCAATTCACCTCGAATTTCGTTTATTCCTTTATTTTAACAGAGAAATTCAAAATTGGCAAG
>CADCCO010000055.1 GCA_902799965.1 uncultured Spirochaetaceae bacterium | reverse complement strand
TATGACATTCCAACAATTAAGATACGCGATTGGAATCGCTGAAAACGGCTCGTTCAACAAGGCGGCGGAAAAGCTATACGTTTCCCAGCCGTCGCTCACAAACGCCATCCACGACTTGGAAGGCGAATTGGGAATTCAAATTTTCAACAGAACGGGACGAGGCGTTACCCTTACCCAAGACGGCCAGGAATTTATTTCAAACGCAAAGCAGCTTTACTTAAACTACGAGTCCGTCGTTGAGCGCTACAAAAAAGGCGGCGCGTCAAAAAAGAAATTCGGAATCTCCACCCAGCACTACTCCTTCGCGCTCAAGAGCTTTGTCGAGATGGTCAAGCGCTTTAACACAGACGAATACGAATTCGCCATTCGCGAAACGCGAACAAAGGAAGTCATCGAAGACGTGGCCTCGCTAAAAAGCCAAATTGGAATTTTGTACTTGAGCGACTTTAACCGCAACGTCATTCAAAAAATGCTCAACGCTCGCGACCTTGAATTCCACCCGCTGATTGACTGCAAGGCCTTCGTCTATATGTGGAAGGGACACCCGCTGGCGAAGAAAAAATCGAGCGGACTACCCCTGCCTTTCGTTCGAGCAGGACGACAACGACTCTCCTTGGTTTGCTGAAGAAATTCTTTCCACGGAAGAATACCACCGCACGATAAAAGCCAACGACCGCGCCTCGGTTTTGAACTTGATGGTTGGCTTGAACGGCTACACGCTTTGTTCCGGAATCATCAGCGAAGAATTGAACGGCTCGGACTACATCGCGATTCCCTTCCGCGAAAGCGACGCTAACATAAACCGCGTGATGGAAATCGGCTGGATAAGCAAAAAGAATTTCATCCTTAGCGACGTTGGAAAAATCTACATCGAAGAAATGAAGCGCTACCTTAAGGTGACGTAATCCAAAAATTCTTTTGTGTAGTCGCGCCCTTGATACATCACAAGGGGCGGCTCAAACTTAATCTCTTTTGCGCGGTTTTTGCGCGCTTCAATCAAAATCATTTCGGGCGCTTTGTCAGCGGCGGGATAGACCAGACGCGCGCGGCAAGCCGTCAATTTACAGGCGGCAAAAGCCTCAAAAATTTCCTGCAAGCGGCGCGGCCTGTGAACCATAAAAAAACTTCCGTTTGACTTTAATAGATAGGAGGCCGCCGCCGCGACGTCTTTTAGGCCGCACATAATTTCGTGGCGCGCGATTCGCTTGGCTTCCGAGTCGTTTTGGGTGGAGCCTTGGACTTTCATGTAAGGCGGGTTGCAAACGACAACGTCAAATGATTGCGGCTGGAAGAGGTCGTCAACATGCCTGATGTCGCCGCGAATTATTTCTACGTCGGCTTCCAAGGCGTTTGCCGCGACGCTTTTTTTTGCAAGGCGGACGGCGGCCTCTTGGATTTCAAGCCCTGTAAAACGACAAGGGCCGGCGGCGTGGCTTGAGCGCAGGGCCAAGGATTTTTTATGCAACAAAAGCGGAATGATTCCGTTCCCCGTTCCAAGGTCGATGACGCTTTGGCCTTTCTTTATTTTTGAAAAGGCGCACAAAAGCCGCGCGTCCGCTCCAAAGCAAAAAGCGGCCGGGTCTTGAAAAATTTTATAGCCGTTTGGCAAAAGGTCAAGCCGCGTCATCTAACGGCCGCCTGCGTGTTCCAAAGCGCGGCGTACTTTTTGCCAAGCGCCAAAAGCTCGTCGTGGCTTCCGCATTCGACGACGCCCTTTCCGTCAACGACGGCGATGCTGTCCGCGTTTTTTATTGTCGAAAGCCTGTGCGCGATTACAAGCGTGGTGCGGCCTTTTGAAAGCTCGTCAAAGGCTTTTTGGATTTTCATTTCTGTCGCGGAATCAAGCGCGCTTGTCGCCTCGTCAAGAATCAGTATAGGCGGATTTTTTAGGAAGCAGCGCGCGATTGAAACGCGCTGTTTTTGTCCGCCAGAAAGCTTAAGGCCGCGCTCGCCTACAAGCGTGTCGTAGCCGTCTGGCATTTTTAGAATGTCGTCGTGGATTTCCGCTCGCTTTGCGGCAAGAATAATTTCTTCCTCGCTTGCGTTTGGGTTTCCGTAGGCGATGTTCTCGCGGACAGTTCCGGCGAACAAAAAGACGTCCTGCTGGACAAGGCCTATTTGCTTCCGCAAGCTTTGAAGCTTAATTTTTTTTATGTCGATTCCGTCAAGCAAAACGCTTCCGCTTGTGGCTTCGTAAAAGCGCGGAAGCAAATTGCAGATTGTCGTCTTTCCGCCGCCGCTTTCGCCTACAAGAGCGAAATGCTCTCCGGCCTTGATTTCCAAATTGACATTTTCCAAGACGCTGACATTTTTATTGTAGGAAAAGCATACGTCCTTAAACGAAATGTTTCCGCGGGCGCTCAAAAGTTCCACCGCGCAAGGATCTTCTTTTATCGAAGTGTCCATCCGCATGATTTCCAAAAAGCGCTTAAAGCCCGCCATGCCGGTAGTGTACTGTTCCACAAAGAAAATCAGCTTTCCAATCGGAGCGCTAAAGGCCGCCACAAAAAGATTGGCCGCGATCAAGTCAGGGAGCGTCATTTTTCCCTTCATTATAAAATAGCCGCCAAGCGCGATGACCAGGACAGAAAGAAGCGCGATTAAAAATTCAACGTTGGCGTGAAAGGTTGACATGGCCTTGTAAAAAACTTTTTTGCTTTCCTTGTAGCGCTCGTTGCTTTGCTTGAATTTTTGGATTTCCAAATCTTCCGCCGTAAAGCTTTGCGTCACCCTGATTCCTGTAAGCGAGTTTTCCAAGGCCGCGTTTATCGACGACGTTTTTTCTTTTACGACGCGCGAAGAGTCGGAAAGGCGCCTGCGGTTTACCGCCGTTATGAAAATAGTCGCGAGCAAAAAGACAAAGACGACTATCGCAAGCTCCCAGCGAATTCTCAAAAGCAGGACAAAGCTTCCGACAAGAGTGAGGAGCGAAACCATCACGTCCTCAGGCCCATGGTGAGCCAGCTCTGTGATTTCAAAAAGGTCGCTTGTGGCGCGGCTCATAAGGTGGCCTGTGAGATGCGTGTCAAAAAATGAAAAGCTCTGCTCCTGCAGCTTTGCAAAAACGTCGCGCCTCATGTCTGTCTCAACCTTGACGCCAAAGTAATGGCCCCAATAGTTCACGAACCAAACAAAGACCCAGCGCAAGACATACATTCCAAGAGCGGCGGCCATGAAGCAATAAAAAAGCTTAAAGGCGCCTTGCGGAATCAAAGTGTTCAAAAGATAGCGGGTCAAAATCGGAAAACTTACGTTTATGGCCGCGATGAAAAACGCGCAAACCATGTCCGCCGCGAAAATCGCGATGTGCGGCTTGTAGTAGCTGAAAAATATTTTTATCGACGAGTCGTTGTAGTTCATTCTGAACGATATTAAAGCAAATGGGATTTTTTTTCAACTAAAGGGAGGAGGGGAATATTTACTTAACGCATTCTTTTGTCAAGCGGTTGTCAACTCTAGCAAAAGCCGCCGCACTCTGTTAAAATAACGGAATGATGTTTATTACAAAAAATGGACGCAAAACAAAAAAGCTCGCGGCCCTCGCGCTGGCGCTGGCGCTTTTATTCGCTCAAACGCAAAGCGCCTTTGCGCAAAAAACGCAAGACAAAAAGCCGCTCTTTAAGATAGAAGAAAGCGCGCTCCCGGAAGACGCGCAGTGGCAGGCGGAACTTTCGTTCCCCGACAGATGGGGCGAGGTTGAAGACACGCTCGCGCCCAACAGTTTGTACGCCTTTGATTTTTTTGAAGGCCAGGGCAGTATTTTTGTCCAAGTCGGAAAAAACGTCGCGGCGCTTTCGCTTTTTGTAAACCAAGAGCGCGTTGACACGTCCGCGCTTGCGGGCGGCCGCTCCTACAAGATTGACATTTCAAAAATCGCGCGCAACGGAAAAAACATTTTGCAAGCCGCGGACATTCGCGCCAAGACCGCCGCTTCCCGGTCAGCAACCAGTTCCAGTTCCGCCTCCGCAAAGGTCAAGGTTTACGTTCCCTACCCTGTGTTGCTGGAAGAAGGCGGCGGACAAAGTGCGATCGACTCCGACGCGCTCGATCTTGTCTCACAAATCATCCAGTCCGACATCGAGCATGGCTTTCCTTGCGCGCAGCTTGCAATCGCAAAAAACGGCCGCCTTCTTTACAAAAATTCCTGGGGCTGGCTCAATTCCTACGACATGGACGGAAATCCGCTCCCCCAAGACGAGCGAGTAAAAATCACAGACGACACGATGTTCGACATCGCCTCCTGCACAAAAGCCTTGGCCGCCAACATGGCCATCGAATTTTTGGTTTCGCAAAAAAAACTTTCGCTGGACACAAAAATCGCGGACGTTCTTGGCGACGACTTTTACAAAAAAACAATCAACATCAAATACAAAAACGGTAGCGGCGCCTCGCTTGGCCAAAACAAAAAATGGAAGGCCGCCCTAACCGTGCGCGACGTAGCCTGCCACACGGCGGGCTTTCCGGCTGGCCCCGCCTACTACAACAAAAATTTCAACTCGACAACGCAGGGCCGCGAAAAAGAAAACCAAATTCCAAAAAACAAACTTTACGCGGGAAGCGGCGCCGACCAAGAAACGCGCGACAAAACTTTTGAGGCCATTTGCAAGACGCCGCTTCTTTACGAGCCGGGAAAACGCGTTTTGTATTCCGACGCGGACTACATGATTTTGGGCTTTGTGGTTGAACAAATTACAGGCGAAAAGCTTGACGACTTTTGCAAAAAAACTTTTTGGGAGCCGCTGGAACTAAAGCGAACGGCTTTCAACCCGCTGCAAAACGGCTTTGCAAAAAACGACTGCGCGGCCACGGAATTGCGCGGAAACACTCGCGGCGGAACTCTGCTTGACTTTGCGGGTCGGAGCGACACAATTCAAGGAGAGGTCCACGACGAAACGGCCTATTATTCAATGGCGGGCGTGTCCGGCCACGCGGGCCTTTTCACCACGGCAAGCGACGCGCTAAAACTTTTGTCCACCCTATTTTACGGCGGCTACGGCCAGAATAAATTTTTTAACAAAGACGTTTTGGACACCTTCTTTTCGCCGCAAGACATGGGCCGCGCCAACTGGGCCGTCGGCTGGTACCACCAGGGCGACGACCGCCGCTCGTGGAACTTTAGCCAAAGCGCGGGCCACAACGGCTGGACAGGAACGCTTGTCATGCTTGACCCGGAAGAAAAGCTCGCGCTCGCCTACTTTACCAGCAAGCGCAACACGCCCTACCGCGAAGAAAACTCGCTTGAATTTGAAGGCTCGTATTTTACCGCGGCGGCGCCGGGCTTTGTTCCCGCCCTGCTTTACGAGGGAATGGGGAACGGAGCGGACAAAAAGAACGCGCGGCTTTTGCTTTTGGCCGACATGGTCCGCGACAAGTTTAGGCTTGTGGCCGCCGAAAAAATTGACGGCAAGCCGGTGACTGACGCAAGCCATCCGATTGTCCGCGCCGCCTATTCAATACTAGAAGTCTTTGTCCGCCGCGCGAAAGCAGCCGGCTCCGGCCAAGCGGCGCGGCTTATTAAAGAAGCGGCGGCGCTCCTAGACCCAACGCGCGACGCCGCTGAAATTGAAAAGATTAAGGAAATGATGAAATGATGGCAAAGAAAAAAATAGAAAGCAAGGCCAAAAAAGCCGCCGCCGCAATTTTAGGCTTGCCAAAAATTTTCGCGATAAGAAAAGCCTTAAGGCCATTAAAGACCATAATTTGCGCCGCGCTTTTGGCGCTCGTCTGCGCTTCACTCTTCGCGCAAACGCAAGTCGTTGTCGGAGCCGCGCGCTTTGACAAGTACAAAAAACTTTTGCAAAACAAGCGCGTCGCCTTGGCTGCCAACGCCACCTCGATAATTCCCAGCGCGGACGGCGGCGCGGTCCACGACTTGGACTTTTTGCTTTCACAAAAAATCAACGTGGTAAAAGCATTCGCGCCCGAGCACGGCTTTAGGGGAAAGGGCGAGGCCGGAGAAATAATCCAAAACGACGTTGACGCAAAGACAGGCGTTCCGATTTTTTCGATTTACGGAAAATTCTTAAAGCCCTCGCCCGAATTATTGTCCGACGTTGACGTTGTGGTCTACGACATTCAAGACGTGGGCGCGCGCTTTTACACTTACATCAGCGCGATGCATTACATCATGGAAGCCTGCGCGCAAAACAACGTTCCCCTTGTGATTTTTGACAGGCCCAACCCCAACATCGACTGTGTGGCCGGCCCCATTCGCGACGAGCGCTACAAGTCCTACGTAAGCCTTGACCCGATTCCGACAATCTACGGAATGACGGCGGGCGAGCTTGCTCAAATGATTAACGGCCAAGGTTGGCTTGAAGGCGGCGCGCGCTGCAAGCTTACCGTGATTCCAGTAAAAAACTACACGCGAAAAAGCCGCTACGAGCTTCCTGTCGCGCCGTCGCCAAATTTGCCCAGCCACCGCGCCGTCCGCTTTTATCCGTTTTTGTGCTTGTTCGAGGCGACGGTCGTAAGCGAAGGACGCGGCACCGAGCAGCCCTTTACCGCGATCGGCTACCCCGACGAGTCCTTTGGCCAATACGTTTTCACTCCGCGCGACATTCCGGGAATGGCGACCAATCCAAAGCATGAAGGCAAAAAATGCTACGGACTCGACTTGACGGGCGAGCCGCTTTACAGGCTTGCAAACAGCGCCGCGGCCGGCAATCTTGGGCTTGCCACCGATTCTAGTTCCGCCGCCGGCAGTTCTAGTCTTGCCACCGATTCCCGCGCTGATGGCATTTTCACGCTAAAATATTTCATCGAATTTGCCAAAAAGCTTGGCGGGGCGAAAAAAATGGTCGACCAGCCGGCCGGCCTCGCGCGCCTTTGGGGCAACGACAAATTGATTGAACAAATCGACAGCGGCATGACGGAAGAAGAAATCCGCGCCAGTTGGCTTCCCGACGTTGAAAAATTTTTGCGCGACAGAAAGCCGTATTTGATTTACAAGTAGTGAGGGGCAAGGCGCGCTTCTTGGGCTTGCGAACAGTTTAAATCTTCACGGTCAAAACGTTCATTCCAAAAATGCTTTGCCAGTTGACGCTCTTGGCCATGCCGTAAACCATTTTTATTCCGACATTCTTCGCGGGGTCGCCGCCATCGCCAGACGCGCGCGCGCGTTCTTCAGGATTGAACGAAACGCAGTCGTCGCGAATTCTTAAAATCACGTCCTGATCCTTGTGAACCAAGCGAATTAAAACCGAATGTTTTTTCTTGTCTTTTGTAAAAGCGTGCTCCACAATGTTTCCAGCCATTTCTTCCATCGCAAGCGAGGCAACAAAAGAACGCCGCGGATCGACGCAGCGCTCAAGACAAAACGCCTGGGCTTCTTTTGCAACGTTCACAACGTCTTCCGTGTCGCGAACCGTCAAATCCAAGCGCTCGCTTGGCGGCGCGCCAAAAGTGTCCGGCATTACCATAAGGTCTTCCATGCAGCGCGGAAAGCGGCGGTTGCATATGATTGAATACAAAAGAATCGTTGCAAAAACAAAAATTCCGTTCAACACATTCGCGGCGTAAACTCCATTCACGCCAAAATGCGGAACTAGAATCGCTGAAAATTCCGCGACAAACAAAACCCCGTCCAAAAAGGACGCAAGCTGAATAAATACATTTTTTCCGGACATTTGGGCGTAGCAAACAAAGTGCTGCAAAATCGAACCGAACGCCAAGCACAAGGGCAAGAGCCTAAAGCCCCAAGCTGTCATAATGTAAACTTGCGAAAAAATGTCATGATAAAAAATGCCGGCGAGCTTGTTGGAAAAAAGAATTATAAACAAGGCAATCACATTGTTCACCAAGCAAAACTTTTTGAACATCACGCGCATAACGTCTGAAACAGAAGCGCGGTCCTCTTCGCCAACGCCGACGCTCATAACCATTCTTGACACGGCGACCATGCCGGCCGGAACGCACCAAGCCAGCATCATCAAAGTGTTCGCCGCGCAAAAAGCGGAGATGCCCACCGTTCCCACATACGCGGCAAGCAAAAAATTCACGATAAAGCCGCGCAAAGTTTGCCAACAGTTTGAAAGCGCTCCTGGATAACCGATAATGAAGATTTTCTTCAACTCCTTTATGTCGATGTCTTTTTGCGAAAATTTCAATCTGCTCTTTTTGCTGAAAAAATATTGCGCCTGGACAAGAAAGTAAATCCACGCGCCCAAGGAAGACGCGAGCGACAAGCCCCAAACGCCCATCTTCATTTTTTGAATGAAAATGAAATTCAGCAAAACGTTTGACGCGATGAACGAAAGGCTTGCCGCCGTGTTGCGCTTCATATTGTTTTCCAAAGACAAGAAAGAAGAAAGCTGGCTGCCAAGGATGAAAGGAATCGTTCCTATCGACTGGCCGATTAAGTAAATTGAAAAATACGGCCGCAAAGTTTCGTCGCGCAAAAACATTCCCGCGCTGACCAGCCTTCCCGCAAAAAAAAGAATTGACGCGATGAACAAACCGATAAAAAACGAAACCGCGATGTCGAGCGAAAAAACGCCCCGCATCTTTTCGCCTTCGTTCTTTCCCATATATTGTCCGCACAAAATCGTGGCGCCGCCCATAAAGGTCGCGCTTATGGAACCGATAAGCATTTGAATCGGAGAGTAAAGGCCCACAGCGCCCATCGCGGTTATGTCGATGAAGTTGCTGGCGAACAAGGCGGAAACAATCGAGTTTAAGGAACTGATGACGGCTATTAAAACTTGTATCGGCAAAAGGCAGAACATCAATTTTCCGATGGTTTTTTCATTTTCAGTCGCGGCTGTTATAAATTTATTCATGCTTCCATTCTATCACATTTTAAAAAAAAGCGCGAAAAAATTGCATTTTTTTCTATTTAGCGTTACAATATAAAAATGAAGAAATCGTTAACATTCGTCGCGGCCGCTTTTTTCTTCGCCGCGCTCTTGTCCGCTCAAAATTCATTTTTTGACAATTATGTTTACCAGTCGTGGACTTCCTTTGGCGGCCTTACCGGCGCGAGCGCCACAAGCTTGATCCAAACGCAAGACGGCTTCATCAACGTAGGAACATACGAAGGCCTTGTCCGCTTTGACGGCCTGGCTTTTTCAACCTGGAGGCGCGGCAAGGACAACGACTACAAGTTTGCGTCAGCGCGCGCGCTTTTGCAAGACACAAGCGGAAACTTGTGGGTCGGCTCAAACGACGAAGGCGTTCAAATGATTTCGCCAAACGGCAACGTCCTGTTCACAACGCAAAACGGCCTTCCAAACAATTCCATCCGCGCGATTGTCGAGGACTCAAAAAAGAACATTTGGATTGGAACTTCCGCCGGCGTAGTTTGCTTGACGCCTGACAAGCATCTCTTAAATCCGCAGTTTGAAGCGGGAACCGTTTCAAAGGGAGTCGTTTGCACAAACCTTTATTGCGACGCTTCAGGGCGCGTTTGGCTTGCCACCGAAAACGACCGCGGCCTGTTCGCCTTTACCAACGGCCTGTTTAGGGACCCCAGCCTTCTAAAAGATTTTGGCGACTACACTGTCACGGCGATAAACCAAGACTTGCAGGGAAACTTTTGGGTGGGCCTTGGCTCGCGCGGAATCGTCCGCGTAAAGAACGGAAGCGCGGCCAAAGTTCAGACAGGAACGATTTTGGACAGAATTCCAACTTGGACAATTTACGCCGCCCAAGACGGAAGCCTTTGGTTCGGAACAAGCGAAGGCCTTGTGGTTTACAGCAACGGAAAATTCCACGAGTGCCAAATAAAAGAAGTAAGGGGATCCAAAATCAACAAAATAATTTGCGACCGTGAAGGAAACATTTGGGTTTCCACCGAACGCAACGGCATTGGAAAACTGACGCAAGGCCGCTTTAAGATGACAAAAACTTCTTTTGGCGCGAACGCGTCCGCGGAAGGAAAAGACGGCCGCGTTTGGATTGGAACCGACAAGGGCGTTTTGTGCTACAAGGGCGACGCGCCCGTTCACAACCGTTTGACGGAATTCACAAAAGACATCCGCGTCCGCCACATAGCGATTGCGGCAAACGGTGACGTTCTTGTAAGCTGCTACTCAAGGCCCGGACAATTGCGCTACGACGTTCGCTCCGAAAACATAAAAAGCTGGACAACGGACAACGGCCTTGCCGGAAACCGCGTCCGCGTAGCGCTGGAAAGCAAGCAAGGCGAATTGTATGTTGGAACGACAAGCGGCCTTAGCGTCATTCACAAAGACGGCAGCATAAAGAATTTCAAGACAACGGAAGGCCTTGCAAACGAATACGTCATGTGCCTTTACAAAGACAAAAACGATTTGTTTTGGATTGGAACCGACGGCGGCGGAATTTACTTTATGAAAGACGAAGAAATTCTTGGAAGACAAACTTCGGACCAAGGCCTTGCGGGAAACATAATTTTTAAAATCAACCAAGACAAAGAAGGCTCTTATTGGATTTGCACGGGAAGCGGATTGAGCCGCTGTCCTTCTTACGACAGTTCCCAGCGCCGCCTGCCGACGACATACCAAACAATCAACGCCGACCAAGGGCTTGGAACCGATTCGGTATTCCAAATCATTTTTGACAAAATGGAGCAAGCGTGGATTACCAGCAACTACGGAATCGCTTGCGCGCCTTGCGAAGAATTGATTGAGGCGGCGGAAGGAAAAAAGGACGAAATCGCGGTAAAGTATTTCAGCAAAAGCGACGGGCTTGACTCGGACGGTCCTTCTTCAACAGCGACAAGCCTTTGCGACCGCTACGGCCGACTTTGGTTCATGATGGCTGACGGAATCGCGCTCTACGACCAAAAGAAAGTAAAGGCCAATCCCGTTCTTCCCCTTGTCTGCATCGAAAGCATAAGGGTTGATTCAGCCGTGTACAAAAACAGCGACAATGTAATCGAGCTAAAGCCGGGAACAAAGCGCGTGGAAATAAAATACACGGGCTTAAGCTTTGACGCGCCGGAAAGAATAAAGTTCACGCACCGCCTTACAAATTTTGAAGACGACTTTTCCGAAGCAAGTTCGGAGCGAACAATTTCTTACACCAACTTAAGGCCGGGCGAACACACCTTTATGGTCAACGCGATTAACGGCGACGGACTTGTCTCGACAAAAGCGCAGACAATGCTCTTTGTGCAAAAGCCGTACTTTTATCAAACAAGATGGTTTTGGATTTTGGCGACAATCGTTTTCTTTGGAACGATAATCACAATCTTCTATCTCAAGCAGCGCAGAATCAAATTGGAAAACATTCGCTTGGAAGGCCTTGTCAAAAAACGCACCCAGCAGTTGGAAGTGGAAAAGGAAAAGGCCGACCAATTGCTTCGCGCCATTTTGCCGGACAAGATTGCCCGCGAGTTGAAAGACAACATTCACTCAATCGGCGAAAACTTTCCCGACGTCACCATTTTGTTTTCCGACATTGAAAACTTTACAAAAACTTCCAGCGAGCACACGGCGGAAGAAATTGCGTTCGCGCTAAACGACTTGTTCAGCCGCTTTGACGAGCGCGCCAAGAGCATGGGCGTAGAAAAAATAAAGACAATCGGCGACGCGTACATGGCCGGCTGCGGCCTTCCAAGCCCCAACGCCCGCCACGCCGAGATAATGGTTCAATTCGCGCTCGGAATGATGAAGGACGTGGACGACTACAATCAAAAGGCGCGAATTAAATTCAACATTCGCATAGGCTTGAATTCCGGCCCGGCCAACGCGGGCGTTATCGGAAAGACAAAATTCATTTACGACGTTTGGGGCGACACAGTAAATGTCGCAAGCCGCATGGAAAGCGCGTCAAGCCCTGGCATGATAAAAGTTTCAAACAGCGTGCATGACCGCCTTAAAGGCAGCGGCATAAAATTCAGCGAGCCGATTGAATGCAACGTAAAAGGAAAAGGCGTAATGACAACTTACAACATTTTGACAGGAGAAGAAAAATGAAAGGCAAAAAAACTTGCGCGCTTGTCTCCGCGCTGGCGGCGCTGGCGGCGTTGTCAACCGTTTCTTGCGCGAATAGAAAAAACGACGACACTGTAAAAGTCGGAATTCTCCATTCAATGACAGGCGCGATGGCGGGAAGCGAAATTCCAGTGGTCAACGCCGAAAAAATGGCGATTGACGAGTTGAACGCCAACGGCGGCGTTCTTGGAAAAAAAATCAAAGCAATTCAAGCGGACGGAAAAAGCGACCCGCAAGTTTTTGGCGAGGAGGCCAAGCGCCTTTTGACGCAAGGAAAGGTCGCGACGATTTTTGGCTGCTGGACAAGCGCCTCAAGAAAAGCGACGCTCCCGGCCTTGGAAGACCCGAACGTTTTTGGCTTGCTTTGGTACCCCCTGCAATACGAAGGCATGGAAGCCAGCCCAAACGTAATGTACATCGGCGCCGCGCCAAACCAGCAAGTGGTTCCCTGCGTTGAATACTGCTTTGAAAAATTCGGCAAGCGAATGTTCTTGATTGGCTCGGATTACGTTTTTCCGCGAACGGCAAACAAAATCATCAAGGCGCAGCTAAAAGACTTGGGCGGCGAATGCGCGGGCGAATTCTACGCTCCCCTGGGAGCCAAAGACTTTTCGGAAGCGATAAAAGAAATTCAGCGGACAAAGCCCGACATCATAATGAACACCATAAACGGCGACTCTAATAAGTCGTTTTTCATGCAATTGAAAAACGCCGGAATCACCGCCCGCGACATTCCGGTAATGAGCTTTTCGGTTTCGGAAGAAGAGGTCGCCTACATCGGCGCCCACTTGATTGAAGGCCACCTTGTTTCATGGAACTACTTGCAAACGATTCCTTCATTTAAAAACAAAAACTTTGTCGAACGCTACAAGGAGCGCTACGGAAAAGGCTCGCGCATCGGCGACCCAATGGAAGCGGGCTACATCGCAGTTTACTTGTGGGCGCTGGCTTGCGAAAAAGCCGGAACATTTGACGTTGAGACAGTCCGCATGGCGGCGAAAAATTTATCGTTTGACGCGCCAGAGGGAGTCGTAAAAATCGACGGCGAAAACCAGCACTTGCAAAAACGCGTGCGAATAGGAAGGGTGAATTCTTCCGGCTTGATTGACGAAATTTGGGTAAGCTCAAGCGTGGTAAAGCCCGACCCCTACCTTAGCACATACGCTTGGGCCAAAGGCCTTTAAAATTCTTTGTAACTTTCATCGTAGCCCTCTTCAAGCCAGAGGGCTATGTTTTCCGAAACTTCCTGTATTTTTTGCGCGCGGTTCTTTCCGGTAATCGAACATTCCCAAACCACGCCGACGCGGTAGCCTTGCTCCAAAAGGCTTTTCACTTCCTCTTTGTCGCGCTCTTTGTTGCGCTGAATTTTTTGCGTCCAATATTCCGCGTTTGTTTTTGGAATTCTCACTTTTTGGCAAGAAGCGTGTCCGTGCCAAAAACATCCGTTCACAAAAATCACGGCGTAGTAGCGAGGAAAGTAAAGGTCGGGCTTTCCAGTCAAACGCTTGTCGTTTTTTCTAAAGCGAAAGCCCAAGCGATGCAAGTATGAACGAACCAAAAGCTCCGGCTTTGTGTCGCTGCTTTTGATTTGTGACATTACATAATGCCGCTGCTCTTTTGTAAGGGTGTCCATTAATTTGCGCCGCCAAGCGCGCTTGAAAATCGCAGCGCGATGTATTGCAAAACGTCAACCACAACGGAGTTGCCAAACTGTTTGTAGGCTTGGTTTGGCCGCTTGGAAATTTTGTACGAATCCGGGTAGCCCATCAAGCGGGCGCACTCGCGCGGGTGAAGGCGGCGCGCTCTTTTGCCCACCAAGTAGCCGCCGGTTTTTGCGAACGCTCCGCCGCCGTACGCGCTAAGGGTGACTGCGATTCCTTTTGTTGAATAAATCCGCTCGCCTTGGCCGCCCTTGTTGACGACGCCAAGTTTTACGGACTTGTTGGAACGCTTGTCGTCTTTTTTTCCGTTGAACTGAATCGCGTAGCGGTCGCAATAAAGCGGCGCGGTTTCTTGCGATTCGGGAAGAAGAAAATCTTCTACGTGGCGCTCAAGCGCGAATGGCTTTGGAAATTCAAAGGGCGCCTTTTGGCAATCCTGTCTAACGCAAACCATATAGACACGCTCGCGCTTTTGCGGAACGCCGTAGTCCAAGGCGCTCAAAACTTTCCAATAAAAAGCGTAGCCCAAATCCTCCATCGTTTTTTGAACGACTTGCAGAGTGCGTCCGTTGTCGTGGCGCGCGAAGTTGCGAACGTTTTCCATAAAAACAAGCTTGGGCTTTTTTTCTTGGACAATGCGGGCAACGTCAAAGAACAAAGTTCCCCGGCTGTCCTCAAAGCCGCGCATTTTTCCGCTTATAGAAAAGGCCTGGCAAGGAAAGCCGGCGCAGCAAATGTCGTGGTCGGGAATTGTTTTTTCGTCAACTTGAGTGATGTCGCCTTGTGGAAGAACGCCGAAATTTTCTTGGTAAACTTTTTGCGCCTGCTTGTCCCATTCGCTTGAATAAACGCAGCGGGCGCCCAATGATTCAAGCGCCAAGCGAAAGCCGCCAAGCCCCGCGAACAAATCGATGAATGTGTATCCAACAAGCGGCTTTTCGTGAACTTCAATCATTCTTAAATTATAACGACGCGCCCGCTTTGGGTCAATGACAGCTCGTGTTTTAAATTCCAAGACCTTAACTATAAGTTCGAGCTGTTCCGCCGCGACCTTGCGGTCGCTGCTTGAACCGCAAGCGCAAGGACAAACGTTGCCGCCATCGCGGGAAGCGACGCGCCAAAGGCAAAGTCAAAGCGCATGAAAAGCCTGTAAATGGCAAAGCCCAAAAGCCAAACGACAAGGCGGGGCGCGTCAATCTTCTTTTGCGAAGAATCGTTCTTGGCCGCAAAAAAGTCGGCCAGCAAAACGGCGGTCATCGGCGCGAAGACGCTTCCAATCAAATACAAAAAGTCGGTGATGTTGTCCATGTTGAACAAAATCGCGCCCGCCGTTCCCAAGACCGCGACGGCAATTCCCGTCGCGCGAACATTCGTTTTTGAAAAAACGCTTTTTCCCGAAACCCCGGCGGAATAAGCGTCAAGGTAAGTCGTCGTCACGGTGGAAAGAACCACAATCACAAGCCCCGCCGCGCCCAAGCCCGCCTTTAGCATTACAGAATCAATCGCGCTGTCGCCGGTCAAAATCGCGGCGCCCATTCCGATGGCGTACATCCAAACGCTCACAAAAAAATAGACAAGCGCTCCGGCAAAAGAAACCGGCGCTGGCTTTTGAGCGTCCTTTGTGTAGTCGCTTATGACAGGAAGCCAAGAAAGCGGCATGGCAAGCGAAAGCTCAAGCGCCGCGCCGAATGAAATCGCCTCATTCGCCGCCCCCGCCGTCTCCGTCATTCCCGCGCCGCCCCCTGTCATCACCGGGCTTGCCCCAGCAAACAAACTGGAAAAAATTTTCACGCACATAAAAAGCGTAAGCGAAAACAGCAAGGCGGCTGCGAAAAAATTCAGCTTGTCCAAATTGCGAGCCCTGGCCAAAATCCAAACGACAATCAAAAGGCCGATTGCGGCCGCCGCGATTTTTGAATAATCCTTGGCGCC
This sequence comes from uncultured Spirochaetaceae bacterium, assembly GCA_902799965.1. Taxonomy (GTDB): domain Bacteria; phylum Spirochaetota; class Spirochaetia; order Treponematales; family Treponemataceae; genus Treponema_D. Next base: position 2,297 of record CADCCO010000055.1, on the reverse strand, counting down.
GTTTATCAACGTGTTCGCGCAAAGGGAGCCGTCGTAAATCATAATTCCAGTCCAGCCCAAAAGCTGCGCCGCGTTCAAAAGCGCGAAAAATTTTGCGCCCATTTTTCCGAACGACAAGGCCGTCGTTTCCATCGCCGTCTTTTTTGTCCTGGCTCCAATCAAGCCGGTTAAAAACAAAAGAGCGCAGCCAAGAACGTGGCCGATTACAATCGCCGCCATTCCCTTGCCAAAGCCCAGCGGCGCGAAATACGTTCCGGTAATTATTTCTGCGATGGAAACCCCGGCTCCAAACCAAATCAACGAACTAGAAAAAACTGTCATATTAACTCCAAATTATTGAAAGACTAAGAACGAATGAGGCGGCCGCCCGCAGTCTTAGGCTTGCAAACGATTATCGCTCCCCTATCGCAAACGCGTGGTTCATCGGGCCGGAACCTTTTCCCAAATCCAGCATGGCGGCGAGCGCATTGGTCAAATAGTCTTTGGCTGAACGCACGGACTCCTCCAAACTTTTGCCCTTCGCCAAATTGCTGGCAATCGCGCTGGAAAGAGTGCAACCAGTTCCGTGAGTGTTGGGATTGTCGATTCGCTTTCCGTTAATCCATCGGCCCACGCGCTCGCCGCCGCCAATGTTGCCGAAAAGATAATCGTTGGCGTCGTTCAAGTTGTGGCCACCCTTTAGCAAAACCGCCGCGCCAAACTGATTGAAAATGTCTTGGGCAGCGGCTTCCATGTCGGCCGGGCTACGGATTTGTTTTCCGCAAAGAACTTCCGCTTCGGGAATGTTTGGCGTTATCACTGTCGCAAGAGGCAGCAAGCAATCCTTTAGAGTTGAAATTGCGCCGTCGCTAATCAGTTTGGCGCCGCTTGTGGCGACCATCACCGGGTCAACGACAACGTTCCTAAAATTATATTCCTTGATTGAGTCCGCGATTGTTTGAATCAGCGCGGAAGAAGAAACCATTCCAACCTTCACCGCGTCTGGAAAAATGTCCGTGGCGACGGCGGTTATTTGCGCCTTTAAAAATTCCGGCGAAACTTCCATAATGCCTGTCACGCCGGTCGTATTCTGGGCGGTCAAGGCTGTGACGGCGCTCATAGCGTAAACGCCGTTTGCCGTCATTGTCTTGATGTCCGCTTGAATGCCGGCGCCTCCGCTGGAATCGCTTCCAGCGATCGTTAAAGCAGTTTTCATCTTTCCTCCTGATTCTGCTTTATGCCAAGTGGTGCCCCCAAGGCATTTATATTTTTGCTGCCGCGTTTTGGTCCTTCAAAGATCCGCGGCTTTCTCCACTAATAATTTTGTGGCGGCGCGAATGTCGTCATTTGCAAAAATCGCGCTGATGACGCTGATTCCCGCGATTCCGCTCCCCTTAAGCTGATGGACATTGCCCGCGTTGATTCCGCCGATGGCAACAACAGGAATTTTCACCGCCGCGCAAATTTCTTTTAGCGTTTCAAGCGGAACGCTTTCCGCGTCGGCCTTGCTTCCGGTTGCGAACACCGCTCCAACGCCAAGATAGTCGGCGCCTTGTTTTTCCGCCAAGACCGCTTGCTCAACGGTCTGCGCGCTTACCCCGATAATGCTGTCAGGCCCCAAAAGGCGGCGCGCCTCTAGACAGGCCATGTCCGATTGGCCGACATGCACTCCGTCCGCGCCAACCTCCTTTGCAATCATAACGTTGTCGTTCACCACAAAGGGAACGCCGCGTTCGGCGCAAAGTTTTTTTAGCGCGCGGGCTTCGTTCAAAAATTCTTCTTGCCCCAAATCTTTTTCGCGCAACTGGACAAAAGTCGCGCCGCCGTCTATCGCTTGCGCGACGCATTCGTCGCGAAGCGCACGGCCGTTTTTTGGGCTTGCTGCAGTTTCTTGTTCGCCGCGCGTTTCGGTCTTGCTGCCAGTCTCCGCGCTATCTAATTTCATACTTGGCGCCTTTTTCAAGTTCGTCGCCCGTCATGTTGAACAAGGCGTCGATGATGCGGTTTCTGTAAGTGGAATTGCCGTCGCCGGCCTGCATTCGTTCCCAAGCAAGCTCGCCGGCCAAGCCCATTGAGCAAACGGCAGCGGCGGCAGCCTCCAAAATATTGTCGGGATTTGCGACAGCGTAGGCCGCAGTCACCGCGCTTAGCTGGCAGCCGGTTCCTGTAATGCGGCTCATTTCGGCGCGGCCGTTTCGGATAACGTAGCAGCGGTCGGCGGCGGCCACCAAGTCAATCGCGCCTGTAATCGCTACTACGCAATTTTTGCGCGCGGCAAATTCTTTTGCAAAGGCGACGGACTTTTCCAAATTGCTTTC
>CADCCO010000054.1 GCA_902799965.1 uncultured Spirochaetaceae bacterium | reverse complement strand
TAAGTGACATTTTTCTTTATAATATTTGTCTAATAATGCGACGGAGTTTTAAGGTGAACGCAGCGCTAGCAAACAATGATTTTTCCGAACTCTATCAAAAATACGCCCCAATGGTTTTGAGGCGGTGCCGCGCCATGTTAAAGGACGAAGAAAAAGCCTTGGACGCGATGCAGGACGTTTTTTTGCGTGTTTTTGAAAGCAAGAACGAAATAAAGAACGCTTGCGCAAGCTTTTTTTACGTCACGGCCACGCGCGTGTGCCTCAACAAAATCAAGGCCGACAAAATTCGTTCCGGCCCGGACTTTGAAAAAATCGCGCAAGTTATGGCGGACGATTTTTCCGACATTGAGCGCGAAAAAATCGAGGCGGCTGCGGTCATTGAAAAAATTTTTGAGGGCCGCGACAAAAAGGACCCGCTGATAGCGACGCTCCACTTTGTTGACGGCCTGACTTTGGAAGAGACGGCGGAGCAAATAGGAATGTCGGTTTCCGGCATTAGAAAGCGAATTAGGGAATTGCAAAAACATTCCCTAAAGTTCATAGGAGATTAATATGATACCGCAATTGCTTTTGGAAGAAATCAATCTTGGCGAAAAAGACGCTAAAGATTATTACGAAAAATACGGAAAAGAACAATTGGAAAACGCTCTGGCGGAATTGCGAAAATCCGACAAAGAAATTTTGGCGGCCTACCCCGCCGAAAAATTCTCGGCAACAACACGTTCCGCCGCGCAAAAACAAGCCGCGCCTTCCGCCAACATAATTCGCATGGGCAAAAAGCCCAAAAACTTTTACACAACGATAAACAGAATCTTCTTTGCAGCGGCGGCGGTTTTCGCGCTAGCCTTTTTTGTTCCGCTTTTGTCAAACGGAATCAAGGGGCTGGCCGGCTCGGCTACAACAAGGCTTAAGGGAAACGCCCATCATCAAATCCGCCTTTACAAGCAAAACGGCGCGGACGCGGTTCTTTTAAAGAACGGCGAAACGGCAAAAGAAAAAGACTTGGTTCAACTAGCCTACATTCCAGGAAGCTACAACTACGGCGTAATTTTCAGCGTTGACGGAAACGGAAACATCACGCGCCATTTTCCCGACGCTTCTTGGCAGGCTGAAAAGCTTCAAAAGACCGGAGAGGAAGTTCCGCTTTCTTTTTCTTATCAATTGGACGACGCGCCCAAATACGAATGCTTTGTTTTTGTCGCGTCAAAAGAACCCTTTGACTTTTCTAAAATCGAATCGCTTGACAAAAAAGAATTCAGCGTTGACTTCCTAAAGAAAGGCTCCTATTTGCCCAAAGATTGCGACGGCTCTATTTTTGTCTTGAACAAAAATTAGATTCAAGTTAAAGTCCTTTATGGAGACAAGTGAAAATGTATAGCATAAAAAAAATTGCATTGACTGCCTTGCTCGCGCTTGCCGCCGCGCTTGTGTTCGCGCAAAATGAAAGCGCGGGCGTTGAGCGCTACGGCCTTTACATCGGCTCCAACGACGGTGGCAAAAACCACGAACGGCTTTTGTACGCCGGAACTGACGCGATTGCCTTTCAAAAAATAATGACCGAAATCGGCGGCATTTCAAAGTCCAATGGAATTCTTCTTCTTGACCCCGCAAAAGAAGACGTTGACAACGCCTTTGAGATTATTTCCGCGATGATGGAAAAAAAGCAGGCGGCCGCAAAGCGCTCGGAATTTGTTTTCTACTATTCCGGCCACTCGGACGAGAACGCGCTGCTTTTGGGAAAAACGAAATACGATTACTCGTCGCTCAAGGCTTCAATTACAAACGTTCCAAGCGACGTTCACGTCGTAATTCTAGACTCTTGCTTTTCCGGGAACTTCATCCGAACAAAGGGCGGCTCAAAGCAAAAGCCGTTTTTGGTAGACGACTCTTCAGTGGTAAAAGGCCACGCTTATTTGTCGTCAAGCTCCTCGCAGGAATCGTCGCAAGAGTCGGACGAAATCGGCTCGTCGTTCTTCACCAACGCGATGATTACCGGCTTGCGAGGCGCGGCGGACACTTCGGGCGACAAGAAAGTGACCCTCAACGAATTGTACTCCTACGCCTTTAACGAAACGCTTTCAAAAACGGAAAACACCGCCGACCCCCAGCACCCCAACTACAACATCACTTTGGTCGGCTCAGGCGACTTGGTTCTTTCCGACGTGTCCGCCTCGGACTGCATCCTAACCATTTCGCGCGAATTGACTGGCCGCGTAATCGTCCGCGACAAAAACGGAAAACTGGTTTCCGAAATAAACAAGACCGGGCAAACGCCGATCTACCTCGCACTTGAGGAAGGCCAATACGGCGTGAGCCTCATCGGTGAATACGCAACGCTGCAAGGAAGCTTCACCTTGAAATCAAAGCAAACATACACGCTTTCAACCGCAAGCCTCACTCCGATAGCGCGCGCCGAAACAAGAAGCCGCGGCGACAATTCCAATGAGGAAGCGGCGCAAGAGGAAAGCGTCGTGGCGCAAGCCGACAATCAGGCCGTCGCGCAAGAGCAAGCGCTCGAAATTGAAAAAACGCCCTTCGTCTTTTCGTTCGTCTGCAACGAATTCAACGGCATGGGCAAAAAAAACATTTCCACAAACATTTCGCTCGCGCTCTTGCGTTCCAGCGTGTACGAAACAAACGGCCTGATGTTTTCCGTAGGCGGAAACGAAACGAAATTGCTGCGGGGCGCGCAAATAGCGCCAGTCTACAACATAGCCAAAAACGTAAAGGGCGCGCAAATCGCCTACGTTTTCAACTATGCGGACATGGTGGTCGGCGGCCAAGCGGCAAACATTCTGAACATCTCAAAAAATTTGACTGGCGTTCAAATCGCCGACGTTTTGAACTTGAACCTGGCGGGCGGAAAGGGCGGCCAAGCGGCGGCCATCGGCAACCTGGCGGTCAAGGAGTTCACGGGCTTGCAAGCGGCCGGAATAATCAACGTGGCGGTCAAGGACTTCAAAGGCTTGCAAGCGGCTGGAATGGTCAACGTGGCCGCCGGAAACGTCAAAGGCACGCAAGTCGGCCTCATCAACATTTGCAAAGGCGACTGCAACTTCCAGCTTGGATTGATAAACTATTCCCGCAATGGAATTTTCGAAATCGGCGCCTCGTACACGACGGACGAAAAAGTTCGCGTAACGCTCAACAGCGGAAACAAATTCCTCTATACAATACTGGGCTTTTACATCGATCCCAAAAATTCGATGTATGACGACAACACCAGCACCGTTGTGGCCCTTTTTGGATTGGGAACAAGATTCAACCTGTGGAAGTTCAACTTTGACCTTGAATTCCTCGGAAACGAAACGATGTTCATCAACACAAAAAAAGAGACGGACGACAAAAAGAGGGTTCAGATTGAATGGTACCCGACCGCAAGGTTTTCCGTCGGCTTCACGCCCATCAAGCACTTAAGAATTTTCGCGGGCGCGGCGTTGTCCTTCGAATTCTCAGGAAACGAAAAAGCCTTTGCCATGCACAACAAAAACATTGTGATAGATGGCGGTTCGATGACCATATACCCGGAATTTGACTTTGGCTTGAGATTTACCGCGCATTAAAAAAATAAAATTTAAAGTGACAGTTTTGGCGGCCTCAGTTGTCAAATTTACAACGAGGTTGTTAAAATGAAAAAGTTTTTTGCAATTCTTTTTGCGTTCGCGCCGGCGTTTCTTTTTGCGGCAGAATTGAAGGTTTCAGTTTACGACAAGGAGCTTGAAATCCCGCTTGAAGGCGTGAAAATTTCAATTAAAGAAAATTCTTCCATTGCCGCGCAAACGGACGAAAACGGAGAAGCGCCGCTTGTCGCGCCGGACAACATTAAGTCCGGGACAATCGAAGCGATCCTTCCCGGCTATCAAAGCGTTTCCGTAAAATTTACAGCAGGAGACCGCGACATAAAAATCATGATGGCCATGGACGGCGCAATCGAAGGCCAAACGCTTGTGGTCAACAGGACGGCTCCTGACGGCGCGGAAGAAAAGACCGGAGTTTCAACGGTCATGTCAAAAGAGCGGATGCACTCAACCGCCAATATGGGCTTGATGGAAGACTGCATGTCATCCGTCCGAACGCTTCCCGGCGTTTCTTACAGCGGCGCTTGGGGCTCGGAGCCGTCCATTCGCGGCGCGGAGCCAAGGGAATTTTCATGCCTGCTTGACGGAATGTACACGATTTTTCCGTGGCACTGGGGCGGCGGAATTTCAATTTTCAATCCCTCAATGGTCGAAACCGTAAAGCTTTCCAACGGAATTTTTTCCGCAAAATACGGAAGGGCTTCAGGCGGAATTCTTGAGGCGACGACAATCAAGCCCGATTTTGAAAAGTTCCACATGAACATCGGCCTTTCAACAGTCAGCGCCGACGTATTCGCGCAAATTCCGTTTGGAAAAAAAGTCGGCGGAATGCTTTTGGGCGGCCACCTCACTTACCTTGACCCCTTCTTCGCTTTGTACAAAGCGGTTGGCGGCGGCGGGCTTGACATGATAAAAAGGCCGCCCTACGTGCGCGACTTTTTTCTAAAGGCAAATTTCAATCCTAAGCCGGAACTTGACATCGCGCTCACCGGCTTCTTTGGAAGCGACGGCCTTTCGATAGACCAAACGGAAAACAAGCTTTTCCTTTCGACAAACTCAGTGATGGACTACGACATCTACCAAGCGCTTGGCGGAATCAGCGTAAAGTATTTGGCCAGCGAAAAAGTTCAGCTGCGCGGAACGCTTTCATACAACGGAATGTTTGAAGACATGAAAATGAAGTCCACAGAAAACGGAAGGGTTTACTACAACAGCGACTTTGTTGACAAGTACCGCTCGCAGTATCCCAGCGTAAGGCAGGGCGGCTTTTACACCTTGACAAATTTGGAAAACGAGTCCAACGAAAAAGTCGACAACCATCTTGTCGCCGGAAGGTTTGACACCGAAATTCAGTTGAACGAAAAGCACCGCCTTGCTTTTGGCGTTGACGAAGTTTTTTCAAGGGCGGACACAAAAGAATACCAAAACTTTTACACCGACATTGGAAGCGGCGACGAGCGCTTGTTCAAAAAGGTCAAGTTGGACAGCGTGATTAACGGCAACAACATTTTGCAAAACGCGCTTTACCTGTCTTGGAACTACGGCGGCGAAAAGGATTTGATTCAGTCAGAAATCGGAGTAAGGGCCGAGCACACTGTCGTCTTCAATCCTTCTGACAATTTTTGCCTGAACATGTTTCCTGACATTTGCCCCCGCGCGTCGCTCACCTTCACGCCGTTCAAAGACAAAGGCCTTTTGGACAAAGCATCGTTCACAATCGGAAGCGGCTTGTTCACCAGCGTTCCGCGCGAAATTATGCTTTGCTCAGGCGGCAAGGGACTGTCAGACTTTGACAGCCACACAAACCGCGCGCTTTTCGCCGTCATAGGCGCCAACGCCGCCTTGACGAACGGCTGGAATTTCAAGCTTGAAGCGTATTACAAGTATTACCTTTCAAGAATTTACTCTTTCGCGGTCGCCACCGAAGCGAGCGGCTACACCGACTCCGCGCTTATTTTCAGGGACAACGGAAAGGGCCACGTCTTTGGAGTTGACACGATGATAGAAAAAAAGGTCGGTGAAAAATGGGACGGCTACCTTTCTTACTCGTTCGTTTACTCGCGCCTAAAGAATCCAACGACCGTCGGCCCCAACGATTACGTGGAAACAATGAACGGCGGCGCGCCGCTTGACGAATGGTACTACCCCAACTATCACCGCTTCCACACATTGAACATCGTGAGCAACTGGCATTTCGGCAAGGGCTGGACGCTTACAGTAAAGGGAACGCTGGCCACCGGCGCGCCTAAAAAGCAAAACGGTTTTGTGTCTTGCTACGCGGCGCGCATGGACGACGGAACGATTGTCCAGCGCTATTCAAGAAATTCGTTCTACAGCGACACGCTTAGAACGCAGATTTCTTGCCCGGTTGACATTAGAATTTCATACCAGTGGAAGAGCAACAAGGACAAAGTCAATTGGGAATTCTACTTTGCCCTGCAAGACATCTTTGTGAACCTTTACTCTCCCAAGGGCGACAAATCGTTCAACAGCTACACGGGAGAACCGAGCGACACGGCCCAGTCGGTTGATTTTTCAATCGGCGTTCCGATTCCCTCGCTTGGAATCAAAATGCAATTTTAGGAGGACAAAAAAATGGAAAACGGATTTAATTTAATTGAATTGTTCAAGCTTGGCGGTCCCTTTATGTGGGTCTTGCTCGCCTTCTCAGTAGCCACAGTGGCGATTACGATTGAGCGCTGCGTCTACCTTTCTTGGCACAACTGCAAGGCTCATCCGATAAGCGACAAAATCAAGGAATACTTGCGCCAGGGAAAGCAAGACGAAGCGGAAAAATTTTTGCAAGGCTGCCGGCGCAACCAAACAATCGCGTCAATCCTTTTGGCGCTTTTGCAGAACGCCAAGTACGGCGAAAACCGAATGGAGCGCGCCGCCGAAAGCGAGGCGCAAGAACGGCTTCGCAGAATGGAAAACGGCTTCAACTACCTTACCGCGCTTTCTTCGCTGGCGCCTCTCACCGGCTTTTTGGGAACAGTGTCAGGAATGATCGGCGCCTTCCGTTCGATTGCCGAGGCGACGGACGTGAACGCGCAGCTTGTGGCCGGAGGAATCTACGAAGCGCTAATCACAACCGTGTTCGGCTTGATTATCGCAATCACGGCGCTCGTAGCCTACAATCTTTTGATTCAGCGCGTTGACTCATTTTCCGCCGAGGCGTCAAAAGCCATCGACGACTTGATTCCGGAGTTGATATGATAAGACGACAACCGCGCCGCAACGTCGAGGACTCAAGCAGTTCCGGCGCTTTGAACGACTTGTCCTTTTTGCTGATAATATTTTTCATCGTCATCGCGGGCTTTAACGTCAACAAGGGCTTTTTGCTGAACCTTCCTTCAAAAGAAAAGCCGCTTGTAGTGAACTCGAACGACATTCTAAAATGCGAATTGGACGAAAGCGGCGCCTTGTTCCTTGACGGAAAGAAAATAAAGATGGAAGAACTGTCGCATAAAATTTCCGCCAAGCTCAAGAGCCAGCCCAACATGACTTTTTTGCTGACGATAAACCCTGAGACGCATTACCAAAAAGTCATCGATGTTGTTTCGGCCATAAGAAAGCTTAAGGTTGAAAATTTTTCTTTTAGAATGAAGCGGGAGAAGCAATGATTGACACAAGGCAAAAAAGAAGAAAGCCCAGCATAGCGACTTCTTCAATGTCGGACATTGGCTTTTTGCTTTTGATATTCATAATGCTGATTGCCTTGATGAACCAGCGCTATGAAGAAAAAATAAATTATTCGGAAAGCGCATGTCTGGAGCGGACGCAAGCCGACGACAATTTTGAGATATGGATTCAAAGCAACGGAGTCGTTTCCGCCGACGGAAACATTTTGGACGCGGAGGCTTTGGAAAAAGCGATAGTCGGAGCCATCGCGCAAAATCCAAACGTCAGAATTCACATTATAGCCGACAAGGACACGCCTTACAAATACGTAAACGGAGTGACTTCAATTTTGCAGTCATTGCAGCATCGCGTTGTCAGTTTTGTGGCAAAGGAAAAATAAAATGAGCGCGCAAAAGATTTCAACATTGTCAAAGATTTGGCGGCCTGCGGTTTTCGCTTTCGCGCTTCTTCTTCACGTCGGCGCTATTTTCTTTTTCAGCGGCCGGCAAAAAGAGGAAAAAGCCGAAACCGTTGACTTTAGCCAAGCCGACGTCTTTAAGCTGGTTGACGTTCAGGAATACGTCAAGCCGCCTGTCACGGAAAATACGCAGATTGTAGTGAACCAACCAAAAGCGTCCGAGCGCGTCGTGGAAACCAAAAAAAAGGTTGTGAACGACTTTGACGAAAGCTCCTTTTTGCCCCAGCACAAAATTTCCACCGTGCCGGTAATTCCAATCCGCGAAGTGCTTTCAAAAATCGAATACCCGCCGATGGCGCTGCGACAGGGAATAGAAGCCGTCGTCTACTTGGAACTTTTCATCGACAGCAAGGGCGCGATAAAAAACATCAAGGTGCTCAAAGACCCCGGCCACGGCTTTGCCGCCGCCGCCGTCGCAGCGTTAAAGGGAATTATGTGCGTTCCCGCCAACGCCAACGGAAAGAATGTCGCCGTCCGCTACAGGTATCCTATAAAGTTCACTCTGAACTAAGCCGCTGCCGTTTTTTGTTTGCATAATCGACGAAAGTGGTGTATAATAATGGAATATGGCGATTAAACTTTATTCACTTGGAGCCGCCGAGGAAGTCACCGGCAGCAAGCACATTCTAGAAGTAGACGGACGATCGTACATGATTGATTGCGGAGCCTTTCAAGGACACAGAAGCGAGTCCGACGAAAAAAACCGCAACTTTGACTTTGACCACGAAAAGCTTGACGCGGTGGTTCTTACCCACGGACACTTTGACCACTGCGGCTTGATTCCCCTTTTGGCAAAAAAAGGCTACAGCGGGAACATTTACGCCACCAGCGCGACGCGCGACTTGGCAAACCTTGTCGTGATGGACAGCGCCCGCATTCAGGCGCGCGACGCGGAATACTTGGCCGAACAAGCCCGCCGCAAAGGCGAGCGCTTTACCTGGAAGCCCCTCTACGACGAACAAGACTGCATCAAGGCGATGAACCAGTTCGTCACCCTTTCCTACAACCGAAAGATGTTCATCGGGCCAAACGTTTCGCTGGAATTTTTCGACGCCGGCCACATACTTGGCTCGTCATTCGCATACTTTACAATCTACGAAGGAAAGCCGGAGGAAACAAGGATTTTGTTCACCGGCGACTTGGGCCGGAAGAACAAGTCGATCGTGCGCGATCCTTCCACAAACTTTCCGCCGCCGGACTACATCGTTTGCGAAAGCACTTACGGAAACCGAAAGCACGACCAAAAGGACTACGCGCTAAAGGCCCTCACCAGAATCATTCGCGAGACAATCGACAAAAAGGGAAAAATCATAATGCCCTCGTTCGCCATCGAGCGCACGCAGGAAATCATCTACCAATTGCACAAGCTTGTCGACCTGAAAAAAATTCCGCAAGTTCCGATTTACGTTGACAGCCCGATGGCCGTCAACGCCACCGTGATTTTCCAGTCGCATCCTGAATGTTACGACGAAAAGGTTTCGCAAGCCTTCCTTGTCCACCACAAAAACCCCTTTGGCTTCAACGCGCTTCAAATGGTCACCAGCGTGGAAGAGTCAAAAGGCCTGAACAAAAAGCCCGGCCCGATGATTATTCTTAGCGCCGACGGAATGTGCGAAGCCGGCCGCATCCTGCACCACCTTGCCAACAACATCGACAACGAGCGCAACACAATTTTGATTGTAGGCTATATGGCGGAAAACACTTTGGGCCGGCGCATTTTTGACGGCGAAAAAGAAGTCAAGATTATGGGCGACATGTACCAAGTCCGCGCCAAGGTGGAAAAAATCAACGCCTTCAGCGCGCACGCCGACTACGAGGAAGCGACAGAATGGCTTAAAGCGGTTGACACAAGCCGGCTCAAAAAGCTCTTCCTTGTCCACGGCGAAAAGGACGCGCAGGAATTTATGACAAACTATTTGGCGGAGAACGGATTTAAAAACGTTCAGTCGTCAAAATATGGAGAAAGCTACAACTTGTAATTGATTATGAAAAACGACGTAAAAAAATTTGAAGAGTATTACTCGGCCAACTTCAAGCGCACAAGCTCATTTGTGTCCGGCCTTACGATAATGATTTTCGACGCGGCGGTTTTGCTTTTGTGCATCGGAATCGGGTTCTTCTTGGTCAACTTGGCGAACAAAAGTTTCATCAGGTTCCGCTCTTTCGTTGACTACTACATTTACATACCGGCGATTTTGGCCGTCTTTTACGCGGCGGACTTGTATCCCGGAATTATGAACTCGCCGGCGGACGACGTAAAGCGCCTTTCAATCTGCACATTCTTTGGCTTTTGCGGAATCGCGCTCAGCATTTTTGTCGAGGACGCGGAAGACAAGGTGGCCATCGCCGCCGCGTTGGTGGTCGCCGTCCCCTTTGCCACGATACTGCTTCCCGGCGTCAGGGAAGGAGTCCGCCGCTTTTTTGGCTTGTTTAAATTTTGGGGCTTGCCCGCCGTCGTTTACTGCTCAGGCAAATCAGGCGACGTGCTCATTCAACGCTTTTTAAAGAACGCGCACTTGGGTTACCGCCCGGCCTTGATTGTAAACGATTCCGCTAAAGCGGCGGGCGAATTTATGGGCGTGCCCGTTCTTCCGCCGTCTGACGAATTGTTTGAAGCGATTAAAAAACGAAAGATAAAAGTCGCCGCGCTTTGCGGCTACAAAAGCGATTTGCTTGAAATAAAAAAATTCTACCGCTACACAATCGTCGTCTCAGACCAGTTGAACAGCACGATGAGCGGCGCGCCCCACTTGCGCGACATCGCGGGAATCGTAGCCTTTTCTTCCACAAACTATTTGACAAAAATTCAGGCTCACGTGACAAAGCGCGCCTTTGACCTTGCGATAATAATTTTTTCGCTGCCCTTGACGCTTCCTGTTTGCTTGCTGACGGCGCTCTTCGTAAAGCTCACGTCGCCCGGCCCAATTCTTTACGGCCACAGGCGCGTCGGCCAAAACGGCAAGGAATTCAAGTGCTGGAAATTCCGCTCGATGTACATTGACGCGGACAAGCAGCTGGCTAAGATTTTGGCGGAAAACCCCAAGATGAAAAAGCAGTGGGAAAAAGACCGCAAACTGGAAAACGACCCCCGCGTCACGCCCTTTGGAAAATTCATCCGAAAGACAAGCTTGGACGAACTTCCGCAATTGATAAACATTTTCGTCGGCCAAATGAGCTTTGTCGGCCCGCGGCCTGTAATGCAAGACGAGCTTGAGCGCTACGGAAAAAAGGCGGACTACATACTTTCGGTTTTGCCAGGACTATCGGGAATGTGGCAAACGTCCGGCCGCAGCGACACGGCCTACGAAGACCGCGTGACGCTGGACGCCTACTACATTCAAAACTGGTCGATTTGGCTTGACATTTGGATTCTAATCAAAACCGTCTGGGTCGTCCTAGCCGGCAAAGGCGCCTACTGAAGACTCTTTACCATAAGTTGTATTCGCTCTAACGCCACTTTTATCTTATCTACCGCAGTGGCGTAACATACCCTGATGTGGCCCTCTCCGCCCGCGCCAAAAACGCTTCCCGGAACAACGGCAACGTTGTGTTCCTTAAAAAGCCGCGTGGCAAATTCTTCGCTGGAAAGTCCGGTCGCGGAAATGTCGGGGAACATGTAAAAGGCGCCTTTTGGTTCCGGCACCGGAAGTCCCATCTCGTTAAAGGCTTTTTCCATCAAGTTGCGGCGCTGCTGGTAGCTTACGCGCATTTTCTCGACTTCCTTCCAGCCGTTGCGAAGTCCTTCCGCCGCCGCGTACTGGCTAAAGATTGGCGCGCAAATTGTGTTGTAGCCGTGAACCTTCACTATTTGCGACAAAAGCTCGTTGGGCGCGGCGATGTAGCCAATGCGCCAGCCGGTCATCGCGAATGATTTTGAAAAGCCGTTAAGGATGATCGTGTAGTCTTTCATTCCGGGGAAGGAGCCGATCGAAACGTGCTCGCTTCCGTCGTAAACCAACTCGCAATAGATTTCGTCGCTGATCACCCAAAACTGATGCTTCTTCGCTAGCTCGGCGATTTTTTCCAATTCCTCTTTGGGAATCATCGTTCCCGTGGGATTGTTGGGAGAGCAAATCATCAAGGCCTTTGTCTTTGGCGTGATCAGTTTTTCGACAGCCTCAGCCGTCGGGTAAAAGCCTGTCTTTCCTGTGTCCAGCGGAACGGCCTTGGCTTGGCACAATTCAGCGAGCGGAACGTAGTTCACGTAACAAGGCTGGCTTACGATGATTTCGTCGCCGGGGTTCAGGATTCCGCGCAAAACCGCGTCAACGCCTTCGCTGGCTCCAACCGTTATCAGTATTTCGTTTTTGGGCTCGTAAGACATGTTGTAGCGGGCCAAGTACTTGGCGATTTCTTCGCGCAACTCAATCAAGCCCCAGTTTGACGTGTAGCTTGTGTGGCCCTTTTCCAAATGGTAAAAGGCTTCTTCGCGAATCACCCAAGGCGTAGGAAAGTCAGGTTCGCCGACGCTCAAAGAAATCACGTCGTCGTGGCCGATAAGCATTTCAAAAAATTTTCTGATGCCGCTGGGCGGAGTCCGCAACATCGCGGCGCTAAGCCTGTCGGGTCTTGTGTTCATTATGCCATCGCTCCTTCGCGGCGGTCTTTTTCGTCCTCAACGTAAATCACGTCGTTTTCTTTGTAGGTCTTCAGCACAAAGCAAGTTTTGGTGGAACGAACGCCTTCCAGCGTGGCAAGCTTTTCGCTGACGAACAAGCCCACTTCTTTAAGCGAGTCTCCTTCGATGACGACCATAAAGTCGTAGCCGCCGCTCATAAGGTAAACCGACTTGACTTGCGGATAGCGGTAGATGCGGTCGGCGATTTTGTCAAAGCCGTGCTCGCGCTCGGGCGAAACTTGAATTTGAATTTGCACGCGAACCTTGTCGTCGGTTCCGGTCAATTTTTCCTTGTTGATGACGGCGCCATACTTTAAGATGATGCCCTCGTCTTCCATCTGCTTTATGATGCTCTTGACCTCGTCGGGACTCTTTTTTGTCATCGCGGCGATGTCTTCCACGCTCAAGCGCGCGTTTTGTTCAAGCAAGTTCAATATTTCTTCATCGTATTTCATA
>CADCCO010000053.1 GCA_902799965.1 uncultured Spirochaetaceae bacterium | reverse complement strand
CGAAACCGCTCGATTGCCCGCGCGCGTAAGCGCGCAAGTAAATAACTACCTTACGCAAAACGGAGCGAAGCGACGTAACATACCGTTAAGGTTATCCTAGCAAGAAAACGATTGCCAGCCCGCGCGAGCGGGCAGTTGAATAAACTTCCTATAGCAAAACGGAGCGAAGCGACGTAGCGGCGAGCTCTGCCGCTTCTGGCCTTGCGAACAATCCTGTCGTTAGCCCAGCACCCAAAATTATTGCGGGTGTATAATCCCTTATACACCCGCAAAAGCGACAAGTCAAGGCTTTAAGCGCAAGCGCGCCTTGACTTGTCGCTACGGCATCGTGCGGACCACGCGGAAGCCCAAATCGGTGTTGCGGTTGGACGGCAGGTTCTCGAGTCGGTAAACAATTGAACAGAAATCAACGGTATCGCTCCAGCTGCCGCCACGAGCTACGCGATTAGAGCCGGTCGAAGCGCCGGTGGGGTCAGGGCCACTGGCCTCGCTGGTCGTATAGTAGTCAGACACACACCAATCCCAGCACCATTCCCAAACATTTCCGCTCATGTCGTAAAGGCCCGCGGCGTTCTTGCTGTCAACGCCCGCCTGCTTTTCCGTTTTTACAGCGTGGGGCGTGCCGCTAGAGTTGACGGTGTACCAAGCGTATTTTTTCACATCGTCCTCTGTTGCGGTTCCCGCCCACACGTTGTTTGCCGTGTCTGTCAGCTCGCCCGTAAAGCCTATGCCGCGCGCGGCAAATTCCCATTCCGCCTCTGTGGGCAGGCGGTAGCCGTTCTTGCTAAAGTCGCAAGTTATTGTTCCGCTTATGCTAGCGCCGCTGTGCTGAGTGTAGCCCCACTGGTCTGGGTCTTCCTTTCCGTTCACCTTATAGCAGGAATCCAAGCCTTCGGCAGCGCTCCTCTTGTTGCAGTAATAAATCGCGTCGTACCAGCTGACCGTTTGAACCGGAAAATCGTCGTCGCTTGTATAACCGCTTGGGTTTGTTCCCATAACATCTTGGTATTCCGCCTGGGTAGTCTCGTGGTCGCAAATCCAAAAGCTTCTTGTAAGGGTCACGCTGTGCGGCGTTGAGTTAGGTTCGCCCGAATATCCCATTTGGAATGTCTTTCCGCCGGCGGGCATATTGATGGAAACGCCGGTCAATGGGGGCACGGCAATGCGGAAGTACACTATCTTGGAAGCCTTGTCGTGGTTGAACCGCACAGCCCGCGTTTCGTGGCCCCAGGCGGCAAGAGTGGCGGAAGACGGAGACGGATAAACATATTGGCAATTCTGAATGATATTTCCAGAATCATCCCTGCACATGGCATATGTAAACCACCAAGTGTTGCCCGAAGGCTCCGGTCTAAAACTAAGGCTGTCATCAGACACGTATTCAAAGGCAATTTGGTCAACGGTTCCCGCCTCAAACAAGTAGGGGTCGCTTGCAGTTCCGCTTCCGCTAACAGGATTTGTCATATGAGAAAGCTTTCTGTCTTCAGTTTCCGTTCCTGTTAGCGTTCCGCCATGGATTCCGCGAATTTCAAGGAAGCCAAGGGGCGCGTTTCCGTCGGAACAAACAATTGAGCATCCGGCTGGAACGCCGCTTCGCCAGCCGCTGACAAAATAAATGTTCTTCCATTGTTCTACCGTTCCGCCAAACTTGATTGTGGCAAGCGACGAGCAGCCCTTGAAGGCATTGTTCAAAATCGTCGTAACGGTTGCCGGAATCTCTATTTTTACAAGGCCGCTGCAGTCTTCAAAGAGGCCGTTGTAAACTATGGGTGTTGTACTTACTTTGCGCGAAACGATGTATTCCATCCAGTCAGGCAAGTACATTTCCTTCAAGTTAGCGCAATTGTGGAAGTACGCGTTGTCGTTGTAGTCCGCCAAGGGGTCGTCGGGGTCGCTGGTTGACGGAACATAGCTTGTTCCGCGAGCGTCAAGGCTTATCATAACGTTGCTGGCCGCGTTCAGCATGGCCTTGGCAACCTTCGCCAAGCCGTCGTCGCCGGCCGTGGTTTCCGTTGTCGAGTAGTCCATCGCGGGGCCGACCACGCCTTCAACTTGAACCTCGTATGTTCCCGCAGTCGTCAGAGAAGAAATGTAGTCGGCGACGTTGTCCGCGCCCTTGTTCACGGCAAAGGCAAATTCGCGCTCGGTGACCGCTCCCATAAAGTTGGCGCTGACCTTAAGCCGCAAGTTGGCGTCATAGTCTATTGCGGGAATAGTCACGGTTATGCCGCCGTCCGCCGCGCCAATGGCCAGGTCTGGATAGGCCGGGCCGCTTCCGCTGTACAAGCCGGCCGTCCAAGTTACGGTTTCGTCGCCGGCCGCAGGTTCGGTGTGGTCGCTTGCAAGGAAGAATTGCTTTTTGGCGCTGTTGTACCACAAGTCGGTCGGGGCGACGGGCGCGCTTCCGGACGGCTCTTTGCGCGTGGCGGAAACCGTTACGGTTACGGTCTTTGCCTTGCCCGTGTAGGCGCCGGTCGCGGCCGTGTCAAACGTTATCGTGTAGTCTTCCGCGCCGTACATGCCGCCGGCGCTTACGGCAAAGGCAGCCTCGCCCGCTCCAGTCATGCCGGACGGCATCGCGCTTACGCCGTAGCCGTTTTCGGCGATAAAGACATTTCCGGGCTTGGCCGGGTTTTCGTAAGCGGGCGTGGCGTAGTCAGTGGTAAAGACTACGGGCGTGTCCAGCGTGGGCTTTATAGCGTCGGTGAACGGCATAGAAACGCCAATCTTTGAGCCGCTTATGTTTCCGCCAACGGTTATGACCTTGTTCAACGGAATGCAAAGGTTGGACTGCAAGTCCGGAGCGCTTGCATAGTGGTTGTCGTAAATCGTGGTCTTGCCCTTTATAGTGAACGCCGATTGTATGTTGTTAATAAAAATGCCGGCGGCTTTTCCTAGCGCGGGAGCGGCGTTGGAAACGTTTCCTGTAATTGTACAGCCGTCAAGGGTAAAGAGGCCCCAGTAGCTGCTAAGGGCGGCCGTCTGGCAAGTGTTGCCCGTGATTTCAACGCCAACAAGCTCCGCCATTTCGGCGGCTTGGACAACGGTATTGCAGCCTATGTTGTTCTTTATCGCGCCGCCTGTCATTGTTATCGGAAGGCCGTCAACGTAAACGACGGTCCAGTTTTCGCCGTGTCCTGTAATCTCGCAGTCCGTCAGTTCGGTGGGGCCTGAGGCCGCTCCCGTGCTGACGCTCCACAAGGCGTAGAAGCATGGCTCAGAGGAGCCGCCGCCTGTCAAAGCCGCCGTGTTGTCGCAAATCGTCGTTCCGGACATCGCAAGAGAACCCGAGTTCAAAAGAACCGAGGCCTCATAGCTGTCGGTCGTTGCGGAAGTGAAGGCGTTGCCGTAAATCTTTGAGTTGTTTATGTTCAGCGTCGCGCCGTTCCGAACGTAAATCAAGGCGCTGGTCGCGTAGCTGTCCGTGGCTTCTACCGCGCCGCCCGTAAAGTTAAGTTTTTCTATTATTGTCTTTCCGTAAGTGGCGTTGACCAGCTTGCGGATGGCGGTTCCGTCCTGCGCGGCGCTAACTTCCTTGACCGCGTGGTCGCCGGAAATCTTTATCGTGTTGCTGTACAAGAGCGGGTCTGAAACGTCAATCAAGCAATCGTTGTTCGCGCTAAAGTCATAGCCCGCGGGCGTTGTAAGAACGTCCGAAAGAACGCAGACTTCGCAGGCGCTGTCATACTCGTAGTCGCCTTCGGTGCGGCCCTTGATGAATTCCTTTATGCCGCGCTGGATTGTTCTGTAGGGAACCTTGCGCGAGCCTTCGCCTGTGTCGTCGTCGCCTTCTTCCGAAACAAAGAACTTTGTGAACAAGGCGCGGCAGCTCCAAGTGATGACTTCGCTGTCGGAATACAAGGGCTTTCGCACAAAGGCGCGCACCCAACTGGCGCCCGCGGGGATTGAAATCGTCCCCTGGAGGCCGTTGATTTTTCCCGCGCTTACGACGCTCGTAAAGGCCGCGTCGTTGTAGACTTCCCACATCATGCAGGCGTCGCCCTTGTCGTAGTCGTAGGCTTCCACGTGTTTTGTCTCGCCTGTGGACGGGTCGGTGTAGTCAAAGCTGGCCGTCTTAGGCTCGGCCTTTATCGTTATGTAAACGCTTCCGTCCTCTTCCTGCTCCACGCTGTTCTTTGTCGTTCCGTCGCCAACGAAGGGGCTTTGGAACTGCGTGTCGCTCTTGGCGTACGCGTCGGGAGCGCCCAGCTTGAATCCGCGCGTGCTTACCGCCAGGCTTGAAGAAAGGCCGGCCCTGTCGCTGACGACGACCGTGTAAATCTTTTCCTTTTCGTCGGCCTCGTCGCCGGTGGAAAAATAAGCGGGCTGGCCGTCTTCCTTAAAGCTAAGGCCGGTGTTTTGGTTGGCGACGACGTTAGTGGGCGCGGTTGTCGTTAGTTCCGAGCCGCCTGAAATCGAAATCGTTCCGTCGTCGGCGACCGCCGCGTCAAAGCTTTTTCCGTTTATCGAAACGGCCACTATGTCGCTGTGGAATTCTTTTGTAAGAGACTTTGTGGGAAGGTTAAAGCAAAGAACCCAGCGCGACGGAGTTTCCGTTGTCTGCATCGTAAGGGCGCCGTTGACTTTTGGCGGCGGCGAGTCGCTGGAGAGCTTTAGCTTGTCGTAAGTTCCAAAGCTTACGAACGATATCGGGTGCATCATCGAGATGCGCGGAGAAATGTTCGCGCCTGTCGCGTTCTGCATAAGGAAGTCGGCGGGAAAGGTCATGCGCAGCTTTGTCGTGTCGCTTCCGTCTTGGCTTATTGAAACCTGCTCGCTTCCGGGAAGTCCGCTTTGGGCCAAAGAAAAGTTCAAGTTGCGGCCGCGGCTGAACGTGTAGTGCTGCGGGTTTCGCAAGGTGAATTCAATCGTGTAAGTGTCTTCGTATGAAAGGCAGATGTTTCCGCTTTTGTCGGTGGGCGCGTTGTCCGGGCTGATTTTGTAAGACTCGATTGAGGCGGTGCTGGTCATTTCCTTAAAGTAGGCGCCGGCCTTGTTTTGGAAAGAGTCGCCGTCAAAGCCAAAGTCGCAGGCCGCCAACAAAAGCGCCAGCGGAATCGACAAAAGCCGGCCAAGCGCCGCGGCCATGCGTCCGATTCTAATTTTTAACGCCGAATTCTTCTTGCCAAAAATTCCCATGCTCGCCCCCGCTAGAACTGCCAGCCTACGCCGGCAGACGGAAAGACCGCGCCAAAGGTCATGTCGTCCGGAATGAAGAACGCCACAAAGTCGGCCCTAAGTTCAACAAAAAGCCCCTTGAACACAAAGACTTGAGCGGCGATTCCCGCCATCATCGAAATGTTCATAGAGCTTTGCGGATCAGAAACAATGTCGTGCTCAAATTCAAACTTGTAGCCAAGCAAGGCGGTAACGCCCGCGCCGATGTGCGCCTGCAAGCTCAAATGCTTGTTAAAGAAAGGATGCGAGTAGGCAAAGTACAAGTGCGCCGTTCCCAAATTGCTGGTAAGGTTGTACTCTTGCTTTTCAAGCTTCATCCAAGTGTAGCTGGCGCTCACGCCGATTCCCAAATGTCCCCAACGCCTTTTTAGCGGGAAGAAGGTCATGTTGGCCGTGGCGCCCAAGGGGAAAATGCTTTGCTCAAAATAAGTTTGAATCGTGTCGTCAAACAAAACGATTGGACAAACATAGCCCAAGCAAATGTTAAAGTCCATCCATTTTTTGTAGCGCACGGTCAGCAAGTTTCCTTTTTCGGGGTCGTTCTTCAAGCCCGAAGCGTCGGTGGCCACAAGGCTGTATTTGCCAACGTCCAAGTCTTTCATGTCAAACTTGAACTGTATTCTGTGGTCGTTGTCGGCGTGGCTCAAAATCTTGAGCGGCTTTATAATTCGGCCGCCGTTTGAGCGCAAGACATAGTCGGTAAAGGAAACGTCGTCCGGCGCTTCCGACGGCAAGAACAAATTTCGTCCGCCAAAAGACACAATGCCGTCGTTCTTGTGGTCAAGGTAAATGTTGGAAGTCAAGTTCACGTCAACGCTAACGTCGTTAACGCGCGGCTTAAAGGCCTTGAAGATGTTGAACTCTTCCCAGTCCGACTGAGCCTTTGCCGCGCCGAACAAGTTGTATGAAATGACTTTGTAGCGGTAAAAGCCCGGCTCCAAGGGCGGATCGATTTTGACTTCGGGCGTGTTGTCCTTGGTCACAAGCTTGCGTATTTCGCTAAAGTTTCCCTTCTTGTCGCGCTGCTCGATTATTACCTCGTACTTCAATACAAGGCGGGCCTTGTCGTCTTCCCATTCAAGAACCTGCCAGTTGTCCTCAGGATTTTCTTCCGCGCCTTCCGCTCCGGCTTCAGCGTTTTCGCCGTCCGCTGTTTTTTCAGCGGCGGGAACGCTCTTAAGCGTTTTTTGCTTCTGCTTTTTGGCGAACGAAAAGTTCGCTGCGACGAGAATCAAAACTGCGGCAAGAAGAAGGCGCTTAAAGTCCATACGGGTTTCTGGCTCCTCTCTTTGCCCTGGCCTTCTTAGGCTCGCCAATGTCAACGCTAAAGTTTTGCGTCTTGACGGGGCTTCTTTGCAATATCTTCTTTTGCGGCGTGTCGTTTATCACCGTGTCAATTTTTCGCACAGCTTGAACGGTAAACTGGAAAGTTCCGTTCATGAATTTTTCGCGCAAAGACTCGTCCAACGAAAGGAAGTCAAACTTGTAAGAAGTCGTCTTGCCCGGCACCTCAATCTTTTGGCTGACAGGCTTTCCTTTCTTGTCGTTAATCTGAATCACGTAATGCGTCGCGTCTTTTACGGCGCTCCAGCTGAACGTAAAGTGGCGCGGGTTGGCTTCGTTCAAAAGATAGTCAACGTCCATCACTTTTGGATTGGCCTCAAGCGACGCGATTGGCGGCAAGGGGTCGACGGGCGTTATTCTAAAGCGGCCAATGTTCTTTTCGTCGCTGTTTGAAATGTCGTAGCCGTCGCTTGTCTCGGCGTAAATTATAAGCTCGTAGTTGCCCGCGTCAAACGCTTCGGGCAGGCTGATGTTGAACGATGTCGGCAGCTTTGGACTTCCTGTCTCAAAGTTGACGTTTGGATAGCGCAAAAGCGTTCTGCGGTTTCTGCCCTCAATCTTGTTGATTACCAGCTGGCTCTTGGCCGGCGGCTCAACGCTTGACCAGCGCACGGAGAAGGGCTTTAGCACCGCGTCAACGCCGCTCACAACGGCGCCGCGAGTCGGACGCAGCAAGTCGACAGGCTTAATCTTTACAACCAAGAACTGGCCTTCGGCCAAGCGGCCGTTGCGGCGGCTGGACTTTCCTTCAACCGCGTTGGCGCGAGCCTGCAATTCATACTTAAACATAGCGCGGTCGGTCCATTCCTCGCTGTCAAACATTTCGACGGTCGTTCCAGGCTCGTACAAGTTGTCTTCCAAGACAATCCTTCCGTCGCTTTGCCTGTAAACCGTAAGCTTGTAAAAGTCCGCTCCGTCAACCGGGTTCCATTTAAATTCGTAGGGAACGCCTGGGTGAACGACAGCGCGTCCAAGAGGCGCGGCCACACGGGGCGCGTCAAGCTGCGGCAAAACCTCAAATGATTTTGGCTGCGTGTTTATGACCATGCCCATTTCGCTCTTGGAATGGATTCTCCAATAGTAGCGGCCTTCCGGGAACGAAATGGAAGACGCGCTGTTTCCGATTGCCTTTGTCGTGTAAACCAAATTGTCAAAGTTGGAATTCTTTGAAACTTGAACAACGCTCTCAAAGTCTTCGGGCAAATTCTTTTTCCAAGTGAACTTCATGTCGGCGGCAAAAGTGTTTCCGACCTTGTAGCCTTCCGGCGGCTCAATCGAGCGCACAAAAAGCTGGCCCTTTCGCGCGTAGAACATTCGCTCTTCGCTGGCCTTGGACTCATTTCCTTCGTCGTCGATTTGCGAGACGGACCAAAGCCACTTGCCTTCGCCCAAGCCCACCTGAGAAGGAACCACTTCCAAGTAGTTCTTTTCTGTCAATTCTTGAATCAAAGGATTGGACGCGCGGCCTTCCTTGTAAATCTTGATTCTGTACTTGGCCGCCTCGTTTTCGCTCTTCCAAGAAAAATGGCTGGCTCCGACTTCTTGCGTTATGTCAAGGCTTCCGTTTTGCGCCGGGCTAAGCAATTGCGGAACGGGAAGCTCCGCTCGCTTTTCTATCGTGAATTGCTGGACTGCGCTGGGCGCGGCCAAGCCGGTTCTGTTCACAGTGTAAAATGGAGTCACGCGCCAATAGTAAGTGCCCGCGCCAAGCGTTGAGATTATGCTTGTCGACGTGGCGCTGCGCTGGCTGATGACCGGCTGCTTTAAGTCCTGCCTTTTAGAAATGTCCAGCTGGTAAGAAGTGGCGTAAGGGCTTTCGCTCCATATCAAGCGCACTGAAGGATTTCTTGTGCGGTAAGAATATTTGTATTCGTTGGCGGGCGTAATCAATTCCGGCGCGGGCGAGTAAAGCGCCTGCAGGCGGCCGCTCGCCGACCGCTTTTCGTTTTTGATTGTCGTCGTCTCTTTTTGAACCGAAACGATTCTCCAATACCAAGCGCCGCCCTCTAGGTCAATCGAAACGTTGTTCAGTCCGTTGGCAAAGACTCTGTTCCGCACCTCGGAAAAATCCTTTTTGTCGGACACTTCAATCATCAGGTCTTCGTCGGCGGCCAAGCGCTCGGTCTTCCAAGCAAATTGGACGGCAAGGCTTTTTCCGTCGTGGAACAAAAACTTTTGGTCGGGCTTGGGCGAGCGAACGGTTATGGGCATCGCCTTCATTCCGCTTGAGCCAAGGATTACAGCGTTGTCGGAACTGAGCGCGGCGCCGTCAACGCTGGCGCTTCCTTCAAGCAGGCGCAGGGCAACCCCGCCGCCGTCCTCCGCGTCGCCAGAAATTTCGGCAGAAACGGACGCGCCCTTTTGTATTTCAACGCTGGCTCCGCCGGCGGTAAAGGTCATTCCGTTTTCGGCGCCGCTTGAGTCAACGACCGCCGAACCTTCGGTCAACTCCGCGCCAAAGCTTTCGTCTTCGTGCAAGAAAACCTGCGCCATTGTGTTCTGGCTAAGGGCAAGTTCATTTCCGTCCGTAAAGTGAACGGTCGCCTCGCTCAAATCGCCTGTGTGCAAAGTGTCGCCGTTGTAAACCGGAGAATTTTGCTTTAGGCGCGTCCACAAAGCGCGGTCGATGAATTTGCGTTCCGCCGCCTTGTACTTGAAAGTGATTGTCGCGATCGGCGTTTGGTCCAAGCGGCTCAGCGCGGTAAAGTAGGATCTGCAGAAAAGCCAAATGTTTCCCGCCGCCCCGCAAGCGCAAAAGAAAACCGCCAGCAGGAAAGGCACTAAAAGAGAATTCTTTGAAAGATGGAAGCGCTCAAAGGCGATTGCGTCAGCTTGGCTTGACGACAGTTTTGTTTTCTTCTTCATTCAAATTAACCTTTTCAAAATCAGGAGTCGGTATGCCAAGCAACTCGCGCACTTCTTTCATGCTTCTTGGACCGCGGGGGCCGACCGCGCGGGCGCAGTCCGGGTCAACCTTAAAGTCCGGGTTTGTGGGCTTAAAGAATTTTTCAATGTCAAAGCGCGGCATGTTGACCACGCCGTAAAAGTGCTGCTCGCCTTTTCCCTTGACTTCAATCGTGACCGGGATGCGCTCGACGACAATTTCGTCGTCAAGGAATTCGTTGGGAATCATGCGATGGTTTTCTTCGCAGCGAATGTATTCCATCTTAATAAGATTGTAAGTGTCTTCGGTAATCAAGATGTCGGTGCCGCAAGGCTTGTTGGTCGCTTCGGTACGGCTTGCAAAGTTTACCGCGTCGCCGATGGCGGTGTATTCCATCTTTTCGCCGCCGCCCATAACGCCAGCCGTCACGCGGCCGGTGTTAATGCCGCATCCGATTTGAATGTGGGGCTTGTAGCGGGCGCGCGGCTCATTGGCGTGCTCCTTGGTGAATTGTTCGGCGGCCTTGTTGTATTCCATCAACGAATAGCGCATGGCGATGATTCCGCGAATGCAGTTTATCGCGTCTTCCTTTACGTGGCGCGAATGCTCCAAGGCAAGCTCTTTCTTTTTTGGGTCGCTGTCGGGAAGCTTTTCAAAGCTAAGGTCGTCCTCGCGCAAAATTCCCCAAACGCCCATGATGGCGTCGCCTTCAAACTTGTCGATGTTTCCGTGGCTCAAGGTAACGCAGTTTACCATGCGGCCCATATAGTCGTTAAGGAAGGTGATGATTTCGGCGGCGGACTCTTCGTTGAAGCGCGACTTGAAGCCGTCAGAAATTTTTGTGAAGCCGCGAATGTCGCTGAAGAAAATCGTGCAGTCCTTAAGGTGCGGCTCAAAGTCGATGCTCTTTGTGGCAATCGCCTTGGCGACGCCTTGGTTGGTGAACTTTGCGAATGTGTTCAGGAATTCCTGCTCGTCGCGCGTTCCCCGGTTAAGAACGCCGATTTCATCCTTACGATCAAAGTTGAGGCGCGAGATTATCGGCGTGTTGAAATTTCCTTTTTGAATTTCGTAGGCGGCCAAAGAAAGGCGGCGCATCGGGCGCGAAATCGCGAAGCGCGAGAAGAACAAAACGAAGATGATTGTGATGAACAAAACGGCAAGCGCCAAGTAAGCGTTGTTCTTTGTGGCGTTCCTGGCGCCTTCCAAAACGTTGTCAAGCGGAACGATTGTCATAACGACGATGTCGGCGATTGGAATTTTTTGGTAGGCTCCAAAGTAAGGAGTCTTAGCGCCGCTTTCGCCGTCAACTTCGTCAAATGGAATTTGGCGGGCGGTGTCGTTGTTCTGGTTGTTGTCTCTCATCTCGCGGACAAGCGGATAGTTTTTCATGCTTTCGCCGCGAAGAATTCTTTCTGAATCGGGGTGAACCAAAAGCTCGTCCGAGTCGTTGATCATAAAGCTGGTGTTGAGCGAGCCGGTTCCCAAAATGTCGGTCAGGCCTTCCGTTGAGAAAGTGACGCAGCAAGTTTGGTCGCGTCCGTTTTCTTTATAGGGGAACAAAAGGCAAAGCGCCGCGCGGCCAAAGACCGGGCTTGCGTTGGCGGCGATTGTCTCTCCCGCGCAAGAGCGGCGGACCGCGTCTTGGTTTTGCCTGAAGAATTCCTCCTGCGCGCTTTCGTCGATTTCGTTTGAAATGAAGAAGCGGCCGTTGGTCATTCTTATGTCGCTTGAGTTTGTTGAAGAAAGGCTGTCGGCGGAAAGAACATAAATCGAGGCGATGTCGGGATTGCGCTCAAAGAAGAAGCCTTGCGCCTGGCGCGAAAGCGCGGAGCTTCGGCCGCCCTGCACTACGCTGAGCAAGTCCAAAAGCTGGAAGACGTTAGACCGAATCGCGTTCAAGCGCTCTTCAATAGAAGAAGCCGAGCGCGTGTTGATTGTAAGGTTGTTTTCCTCGGCGGTAAGGCGGGCGTCCTTGCTTTGGAACCAGCTGCTCAAAACAGTGACGGAGCCAAGAGCCAAGACAACTATGAATCCTATGATTAAAGCCAGCGTAACGCCGATGGGCCGCTTGACGCGAACGGATTTATCCGCTTCTTTTTTCTTCTTTTTTTCTTCTGCTGTCATAAACTTTTTAAAACGCCTCAACGCTATATTTTTGTATAGATGAACGCAAAGTTCCCCTATTATCGCAATTTTAGCGGTAACATTTTAACACGGTTTGTTGATATTGTCAAGAAAGCAGGCTTGCGCTACAATTATCGGCATGACCTTAGAAAAGTTGCGCGAAATGACGGAAACAAAGCGCGAGGTTGAATTCATTCACGACAAAAAAAAGTGGCTCATCACATACGAAAAAGAAAACGGCGCCGACATAATCCAGTTGGGGCTGGAATTTGAAAAGCCCCTGCGCTTCCGCTCCTTCACCGAATTCATGGCCAAGGCAAAAGTGGGGAACCAATTTTTGCGCGAATACATTCAGCACATATGACAGAAAACCCGGACTTTTTGACAAAGCAAATCATCACTTACATCGGGAACAAGCGCGCGCTGTTGGCCGACATTGGCGAACAAGTCCAGGCCGTCCAAAAGGCGCTGGGAAAACGGCGCCTTGTTTGCGCCGACCTTTTTTCAGGCTCCGGAATCGTCGCCCGCTTTTTAAAACAGTTCAGCAAAAAAATTTTCGCCAACGACTTGGAAGAATATTCTTTCATACTGAACGACTGCTATTTGACCAACGCGAAGGCCTTTCCCCAGGCGGAATACACGGCGGCGCGCGAGCGGATTTTGGCCCGCGCCCAAAAGGAAGAAAAAACCGGCGTCATCGCGCAAAACTACGCGCCCAAAGACGATGACAGCATCAAGGCCGGCGAGCGGGTTTTTTACACGCGGCAGAACGCGCTGCTTTTGGACACATACCGCTTATTAATAGAAGAAGAATGTTCTTCCAGCGTGAAGAATTTTTTCCTGGCGCCCCTGCTTGTGGAAGCGTCGGTTCACGTGAACACAAGCGGCGTCTTCAAAGGCTTTTACAAGGACAAGAACACGGGAATCGGCTCCTTTGGCGGGGCGGGGAAAGACGCGCTCAAGCGCATTTTGGGCAAGGTTGAACTGAACGCGCCGATTTTCAGCCGCTTTGACTGCGAACGCGAGCTTTTTATGGAAGACGCGGAAAAGCTGGCCGCAAAACTGCGAGGCTTGGACTTGGCCTACCTTGACCCGCCCTACAACCAGCACCCCTACGGCTCCAACTATTTTATGCTGAACGTTTTGGCCAAAAACAAAATCGACGCGGAGTTAAGCCCCGTAAGCGGAATCGTCCAAAACTGGAAGCGCTCGCAATTCAACAAAGCCCGCCTTGCGCTGGCCTCGTTGGAGAGGACCGTCGCGGCCTTAGACGCAAAGTTTGTCATAGTCTCCTACAACTCGGAAGGCTTCATCACGCTGGCGCAAATGCAAGAAATGCTG
>CADCCO010000052.1 GCA_902799965.1 uncultured Spirochaetaceae bacterium | reverse complement strand
GTCTGCCAAGGCTTCGCCAAGCCCCTCAACGACCTAAGCCGCGGCTGCAACGTAGACGACATCGTCGCCACGGTAGCGGTAACGGCTTTGCAGGCGTAGGCCGCTCGTGTTTTTGCTTGCAATATAAGCAAGTCTAAAAGCGCGCTGGCAAAGAAGGTGACGGGCCGAGTTTTTCGAAAAATTTAGGCAAACCTAGAAAACGCGCGAAGGAGAAGGTGGCGGGCGCTCACTCTGAGGCTGCCAATTTCGCGAAGCGAAATTGCTGTGAATGTACATCTTTCCTTGCAGCCTCAGTCGTGAGTAAGCCCGTCGACTTCGACTGGGAGCGTTTTTTCTAGGGCTTGAATAATTTTCTTTTATTTGCTATATTACAAGCGCCCTGGATGATTAGCTTAGTGGTAGAGCGCTGCCTTCACACGGAAGAAAATCAGCGAAAGCGTGATAGAAATCGTTTCTGCGATTATAAAGCACCACCACACATTGTTTATTTTTCCCGTAAGCGAAAGCAAGTAAGCGCTTGGAAGCAAGAACAAAAGCTGGCGCGCGATGCTGACGAACATGCTGTAGCTCGCGCTTCCCAGGGCTTGGAAAACCGAGCCAAGGCAAATGCAAACCGCCGCCCCCATAAAGCTGGGCGCGATTGTTCGGAGCGCGGGGATTCCAATCTCAAGCATTTTGTCGGAGGCGTTGAACATTTCAAACAACTGCTTGGGAAAAAATTCAAAGAGCGAAACGCCGACCGCCATTATGACGCAGGCGGCGATTATGGCGAACTTTATCGCGCGAATGATTCGCTCCGGCTTTTTGGCGCCGTAGTTGTAGGCGATAATCGGAACCAATCCGCTGTTCAAGCCAAAGACCGGCATAAAGACAAAACTGTTCAGCTTAAAGTAAACGCCGTAAACCGCGATGGCTGTGTCGGCGATTCCCTTGAACATTCCCAAAATCAAGTTCATCGTGTAAGAGGTCAGCGAGCCCACCGCCTGCAAGACGATTGACGGCGCGCCCACCTTGTAGATTTGCAAAATTACCGCCAGGTCGGGGCGGAAGCCCTTTAGGCTGTAGTGGACTTCGTGGTTGACCTTAAGGTTAAAGACAAGCGACACGCAGGCCGCCAAAATTTGTCCGGCCACCGTCGCCGCCGCCGCGCCAGCGATTCCCATTTTGGGAAAGGGGCCGATTCCAAAAATCAAAATTGGGTCAAAGATTATGTTAAAAATCGCGCCGACCAATTGCGATGCCATTGTCCAAATCGTTTTGCCCGTGGCTTGCAAGAGGCGGTCGAACATCATTTGCGCGAACTGGCCAAAGCCCAAGAACATGCAAATCGAAAGGTATGTGATTCCGTCGTCGATAATCGCTTGGTTTTGCGTTTGGCTTCTAAAGTAGGGCGGAACGAAAATGGCGCACAAAATGGCGAAGAATATGTAAGTGACCGCCGCCAAAAAAATGCCGTTCATCGCGCTTTTGTTGACGGCCTCTTGGTTCTTTTGACCCAGCCTCATGGAAAGCAGCGCGTTCACTCCAACTGCCGTTCCAAGGCCAAAGCTCACCATCAATATTTGGAAGGGGAAGGACATCGACACGGCGGTCAAGGCCTCTTCGCTGATTTGCGACACAAAAATGCTGTCCACGATGTTGTAAAGCGACAGCACGAACATGCTTATCATCATCGGAAGCGACATGTTCACCAAAAGGCGGCCAACCGGCATCACGCCCATTTTGTTTTCTTTGACTGAATTTTCTTGCATTTGAACAATATATTGAAAAGAGAAATAAATATCAAGCGGACATAAAAAAAGAACGGCAATGGCCCTTGTTGCCATATTGCCGTTCTTCATATGTATTCTTGAATAACTTAAAGTCCGAAAGAACTTTTTCGGCTAATATTCAAGCTTACCATTCTTTCTTGATGTCCTCGATGATGTTGGGCTCGCCTTCTTCTGTAGAGAAGAACTTGGCCTTCTTCATGTCGGGAATCAATGTAACAGTCTCGCCCAAGCGGAACGCGGCGTTGGCCGTTGTCTTGGCGATGATGTTCTGGCCCTTTTGAGTGGCCAAGTAAAGGTGAGTCTCAGCTCCAAGGGGTTCCTTGTTGGTGATCTTCATCTGCATGGCGTTCTCGCCGGCCTTTTCCGTGTACTCCATGTCTTCGGGGCGAATTCCAAAGTAAACGTCCTTTCCGACATAGGCCTTGAGGCGCTTCTGCTGGTCGGCTGTGGGCACGACAGAGAAAGAGCCTTCGTCAACGACAACCTTTCCGCCCTTTTCGATTACCTTTACGGTAAGGAAGTTCATCGGCGGAGTTCCGATAAAGCCCGCGACGAACTTGTTGATCGGGTTGTTGTAGAGGTAGAGCGGGGCGCCGATCTGCTGGATGACGCCGTCTTTCATAACTACGATTTTGTCGCCCAAAGTCATGGCCTCAATCTGGTCGTGGGTAACGTAAATCATTGTGGCCTGCAAGCGGTTGTGAAGAGCCGCGATTTCGGCGCGCATTGTTACGCGGAGCTTTGCGTCAAGGTTTGAAAGAGGCTCGTCGAACAAGAATACCTTGGGGTTGCGGACGATGGCGCGGCCTACGGCTACGCGCTGGCGTTGTCCGCCCGAAAGGGCCTTGGGTTTGCGGGTAAGGTACTGTGTCAAGTCAAGCTGCTTGGCGGCTTCCTGAACGCGGCGGTCGATTTCCTTTTTGTCCATCTTGCGGATCTTAAGGCCGAACGCCATGTTGTCGTATACCGTCATGTGCGGATACAAAGCGTAGTTCTGGAAAACCATCGCGATGTCGCGGTCTTTCGGCGGAACGTCGTTCATTTCCTTTCCGTCGATGAGAAGCTTTCCTTCTGA
This sequence comes from uncultured Spirochaetaceae bacterium, assembly GCA_902799965.1. Classification (GTDB taxonomy): domain Bacteria; phylum Spirochaetota; class Spirochaetia; order Treponematales; family Treponemataceae; genus Treponema_D. The sequence continues at coordinate 20,174 of CADCCO010000052.1, read as the reverse complement.
AATGTCCTCCAAACCGGCAATCATGCGAAGTGTGGTTGACTTTCCGCATCCTGAAGGTCCTACGAATACGCAGAATTCCTTGTCTTCAATTGTGATGTTTGAATTGGTCACCGCGCGGACGTTGCCGTCGTAGATTTTTCCAATTCCCTTGAGTTCAACTTTAGCCATACAGGCCCTCCGTTAAATTATATTATTAAAATAATTTTACGGCGCTTTTTTGGTTTTGTCAAATTTTTTTTTAAAGAATTTTTGGATTTTTGGAAAGATTTTCACCTTTTTTGGAAGGAAAGGGCGAATTTCTTTTTGCGGCTCTTGAACTTTTTTTGTTTTTTTGCTATTATAAACGAACTTGCCAACTTAGCTCACCTGGTAGAGCAGCGCACTCGTAACGCGCAGGTATTCGGTTCAAGTCCGGAAGTTGGCTTTTTTAGACGCTTCCCTTTGAAGGGAAGCGTTTTTTTTATTTTTTTTCAATATTTAGTTGACGATTGCCGTTCAATTTTATTATCTTTATAAGTATGGAAGAAAAGGAAGAAGAGCGCGAAGACATTCAGAATGGCGCTCAAGACAGCAAAGAAGAGCAGCAGACTGTTCAAAACGACAAGGGTGCGCAGCGAACTGTCCAAGACAACAACGAAACGCAGCAAAACGAAGTTGACTCAAGCAAAAAAGCGGAAGGGCAGGCGCAAGCCCAAGATGGAGATTCCGTTCAGCCTGAAAGCGAAGGGCAAAAGGAGCCGACGGCGGAAGAAAAGCTCGCCGCGCTTCAAAAGGAAAACGCCGAGCTTAAAGACCAGCTTTTGCGCCGCGCGGCGGACTTTGACAACTACCGCAAGCGAATGATAAAAGAAAAGCAGGACGCGTACGACTACGCCAACACCGCGCTTTTGCAAGACTTGCTCGAAAGCTTGGACAACTTGGAGCGGACGGTTGACGCGGCCCAAAAAGCCGACGACCCCAAGGCGATCGCCGACGGCGTAAAAATAATCGGAAGCTCGCTCGTCCAGATGCTCGAAAGCAAGTACAACTTGACTTCGTTCGGACAGGCGGGAGACGACTTCAACCCCGACTTCCACGAGGCGATTGGAAGCGCGCAGGAAGACGTTGAAAAGCCGGTCTTGAAGGAAGTTTACCTAAAAGGCTACAAATTAAAGGACAAGGTCATCAGAAACGCAAAGGTAATGGTGTCCATGCCCAAAGAAAAGTAATATATAGAAGAAACAAGCAGGGCGGAAGTCCGCCAGGGAGAAAATTATGGGAAAGATTATTGGAATTGACTTGGGAACGACAAACTCTTGCGTAGCCGTAATGGAAAACGGCGAGCCGGTTGTAATCCAGAACGCCGAGGGCGGACGCACAACCCCCTCAATCGTAGGCTTTACAGCCCAAGGCGACCGCATTGTCGGAGCGCCGGCCAAAAACCAGATGGTTACCAACCCTAAAAACACTGTTTACTCAATCAAGCGCTTGATCGGCCACCGCTACAGCGAATTGACGGGCGAGGCCGCAAAGCTTCCTTACACAATCATCGACAACGGAGCCGACTGCCGCGTCGAAGTTACCGACAACGGCGCCCAAAAGCAGTTCAGCCCCCAGGAAATCTCGGCCTTCATCTTGCAGAAAATGAAGAAGACCGCCGAGGACTACCTTGGAAGCGAAGTAACCGAAGCAGTAATCACGGTTCCGGCCTACTTCAACGACAGCCAGCGCCAGGCCACAAAGGACGCCGGTAAAATCGCCGGCCTTGACGTAAAGCGCATCATCAACGAGCCTACTGCCGCCGCGCTCGCCTTTGGCTTTAACAAGGACCAGAACAAGGAAAAGACAATCGCCGTCTACGACTTGGGCGGCGGCACGTTCGACATTTCAATCTTGGAATTGGCCGACGGCGTCTTTGAAGTTAAATCCACCAACGGAAACACCCACCTCGGCGGCGACGACTGGGACCGCCGAATTATGGACTGGCTTGTCGACGAGTTCAAGAAAGACACTGGCATCGACCTTTCAAAAGACCCGATGGCCTTGCAGCGCCTTCGCGAAGCCTCCGAGAACGCCAAAATCCAGCTTTCGGCCCAGACTTCAACAGCCATCAACCTTCCGTTCATCACTGCCGACGCGACAGGCCCCAAGCACTTGCAAAAGAACCTTACCCGCGCCCAGTTTGAGCAGATGACAGAAGACTTGTTCGAGGCGACAAAAGAGCCCTGCCGCAAGGCTTTGGCCGACGCGGGCATCACGGCCGACAAGATTGACGAAGTTCTTTTGGTCGGCGGTTCAAGCCGCATGCCCAAAGTTCAGGACGTAGTGAAAGAGCTTTTTGGAAAAGAGGGAAGCCGCTCTGTCAACCCCGACGAAGCGGTAGCCATCGGAGCCGCGGTTCAGGGCGGCGTTTTGCAGGGCGACGTAAAGGACGTCGTTTTGCTTGACGTAACCCCGCTTTCTTTGGGAATCGAAACCATGGGCGGCGTAATGACTAAGCTCATCAACCGCAACACGACGATTCCTACAAAGAAGAGCCAGGTATTCTCGACAGCCGCCGACGGCCAGACCGCCGTTACAATCCACGTACTGCAGGGCGAGCGCGAGATGGCCGCCCAAAACCGCACTTTGGGCAACTTCAACCTTGACGGAATTCCTGCGGCTCCCCGCGGCGTTCCGCAAATCGAAGTCACCTTTGACATTGACGCGAACGGCATCGTAAACGTAAGCGCCAAGGACTTGGGAACAGGAAAAGACCAGCACATTACTATCACTTCTTCTTCCGGCTTGAGCGAGGAAGAGATCAACAAGATGGTCAAGGACGCGGAAGCCAACGCCGCCAGCGACAAGGCCAAGCGCGAAAGCGTTGACGCTAAGAACGAAGCCGATAGCTTGGTTTACCAGACCGAAAAGACGCTCAAGGAATTGGGCGACAAGGTGAACGGCGCCGAAAAGCAAAAGATTGAGGATGCCGTCGCTGAACTCAAAAAGGCCATCGAAAGCGACAACACCGCCGACATCAAGGCCAAGACCGAAGCCCTAAAGCAAGCGTCTTACAAGATTGCCGAAGAGCTTTACAAGCAGCAGCAGGCGGCGGGCGCGGGAGCCAATGCCGGAGCCGGCCCCAACCCCGGCGCGGGAGCTGGTCCCAACGCGGGCGCCTCAAACGGCGGAGCGGCCAATGGCGGAGCCTCTGGCTTTGACAAGGGCAGCGCCGAAGACGTGAACTATGAGGTTCATGACGACAAATAAAAGCAGTTAAGGTAAAGAATAAAACGACACGAGCGAAGAATTATGGCTTCAAAACGCGATTATTACGAAGTATTGGGCGTGGAAAAGAGCGCCTCCATCGACGAAATCAAAAGGGCTTACCGAAAGCTTGCCGTAAAGTACCATCCTGACCGAAACCCCGGCAACAAAGAGGCCGAGGAAAAGTTCAAGGAGGCCACGGAAGCCTACGAAGTCCTTTCCGACGACAAAAAGCGTCCGATCTACGACCAATACGGCTTTGCCGGCCTTGACGGAATGGGCGCCGGCGGAGGAGCGCAATACTCGCACGCCTTTCACGACTTTTCCGACTTGTTCGGCGGAATGGGCGGCGGCTTTGAAGACATTTTCTCAAACATTTTTGGCGGCGGATTCGGCGGAGGCTTTGGAGGCGGACGCGGAAGGCAAAGCGACAACGACGGCGCCAGCCTTCGCTACGATTTGGAAATCACCTTTAAGGAAGCGGTCTTTGGCGTAAAAAAAGACTTGCGCTTTGCCCACAACGCCGCCTGCCCGGCTTGCCACGGAAGCGGCGCGGAGTCCGGCACCGGCAAAAAGACTTGCCCGGCTTGCAACGGCATGGGCCAAATCCGGCGCTCAAGCGGCTTTTTCGCCGTTTCGCAGACTTGCCCCCAGTGCCGCGGAACCGGCCAGATTATAGAACATCCTTGCAAATCTTGCCGGGGAACCGGCTATCAAAAGGAAAACAAGGTCGTTTCGTTCACGATTCCGGCCGGCGTTGACGACGGAAAGCGGATTGTAATCCCTAAGCAGGGCGACGCGGGCCGCGACGGAGGCCAGCCTGGCGACTTGATTGTGGTCGTCCATGTCCAAAACGATGAATTCTACGAGCGAAGCGGAAGCGACTTGTATTGCGCGCTGCCGATTTCGATGAGCCAGGCGGCGCTGGGAGCCACGGTCACCATGACGGCCCTTGACGGCCGGAAGATTGACATACCGATTCCCGCCGGCTGCCAAAACGGAAAACTTTTGCGGGTTAGGGGAGAGGGAATAGCCTCCGCCTCGCGAAAGGGCGACTTGTACATAAAATTGATGGTTCAAATACCGGCCAAGCTCAACGCCAGGCAAAGGCAGCTTTTGGAAGCCTTCGCCGAGGCCGAAGCGCCAGCCAAAGAGCCCCCGCTCCTCAAGCTTTCCGAACTTAACCGTTAAAAAATAGCGCGTTTTTTCCCCATTTTTGCCGATAATGTGTTATAATAGTCTGAACATTATCAGGGGATTTTATGCTCAAAACTAAAAAACTTTATGTATTCATACTATCCAACGTTTTAGCCGTAGCGCTCTTTTTGATAGTCTCGCGCTTCATTCTTCCGCCCATAACGGACGGCATAGAACGCGCGTACTTCATAATTTTGGAATTCGTCCTTCTATTGTTCAGCCTCACGATAATGTCCGCCGCCGCGGCAGCGGTAAACGCAAAAATAGAAAGCGACACCCTGCGAAAAAGCGAAACCAAGTACTTGCAGTCTTTCATCGACGCGCTGCGCTTTTGCTACTCCCTTGACGACTTTTACGAAATAGTGAAGAAAATTTTGGAGCGCAAGGCCGACTGCTCGGTTCTATACATTGACTCCGAAAAGGACTACGTCCTTTATTCTTCAACCGACTTGCTGACCAGCGACAAAAAGACCGTCACGACGGTGAACCAAAACTTCCCCGCGTCATGGCAGGACGGCTACCACTTTATCGGCGACAAGCTGGGAGTCGTTTCCTCCTACAAAAAAGCGCGAGGCTTTTTCCTTTGCGCCAACAAGCACCACTTCTTCATTTTCTGCCGCTACACCCGCCTCTTTGACACCGGCATTTACTCGGAACTGTTCGATGAGTTCGTTCGCTTTAGAAAAAGGGCTGAGACAATCGCCAACCTTTCTGAAATCGCCTCGCTTTCAAAAGACTGGGAGCAGCTGGCCGAAACGCAAAAGCTCTTCTTGCCGCAAAAATTGCCCGAGCCGCGCCGCCTGCGCTTGGCCGCTTACTTCCGCCCGCTCGTCAACGTTTCGGGCGACTACTACACGGCGCTTCCGATTGACGACCACAAGACCCTTTTGATGCTCGGCGACGTTTCGGGAAAAGGCTTGCCCGCCGCCCTTATCATGGGCTTGGTTATGAACACCGTAAAGATTATGGAAAACAAGGAAGACTTGGTTTCCATCGTGTACGCCGTCGACAAGGCCATCAAGGGAATGAAATTGCAGGACAAGTACACCGTTCTTTTCATCAGCGTCGTCGACACGCAAAAGATGACGATTCGCTACGTCAACGCCTCGATGTCCGACCCCAGAATCATCACCCGCTCGCCGGACGGCTACACGATAAAGCCCCTTGCCTCAAACTGCGGCGTTGTCGGAATCTTGGACTTGGAGAACGTTCACATGGACGAAAAGCGCCTCTTCCGCGACGACTTGATTTTGTTCGCTTCGGACGGCGTTTCCGAAGTAATGAACGAAGACGGCGTGGAATTGGGCGACACTGAGCTTTACACGCAGACAATCACAAAGAGCGCGGCCAAGATGCCGCAAGAATTCGTCGACGACGTGGTCAAGCTGATTTTTGACTACAAGGGCGAAAACAAATTGCACGACGACATCACGATGATGGTTGCAAAGGTGGTAGGCTGATGATTTACGTAATTCTAAATATTGGAATCGCCGCGTATTTGACGTGGACTTCGTTCAACGTGAACACAAAGAACATGAGGAATGAAAATTCCTTGATTAACATCGTGCTTCTTTCGGCCGCCACTTCGGTGCTCATGGTCTTGACTTTGCTTATGGTCATGTGGGGGCCGGAGCGCTTCACCACTTTTTTGGAGCACGTGATTCTCTTCCTGCTGGCGGTCATTTACATCACAATATCTTTTTACTTTTTGGGCAACGCGGTAAAAAGGGGCAGGTTCCTGACCTTTTTTGAAGTCGTGTGCATTTTGGCGGCGCTCTGGATTTCTTCGACAAAAATCGGGGCGGCGGACTACACAAGGTTTTCGTTCGAGTCGCCGATTTTGTTCAAGGGCGAGTTCGCTGAATATTTTCCGATGACTTGGCTGCAGCTTTACATAGCGCTTTTCGCCTTTTTCTTGCCGGGAATGAGCGTCTTGATTTTGACGCTTAGGGCCGAAAACGCCAAGAGCCGCCAAGCGATGCAGCGCTCGGTTCTTTTCTTCGCCTCAATTGTTTTTTCGTGGATAGCCAGCTGCGCGATCGCCTACATTTCGCAAATGCTTCCGATGATGATTTCGCTCTACACCGGAGTCCTGGCGATTTTGGTCACCTTTATGACGCGCGTTTCCGTTCAGGACAAAATCTACGACACGCTCACAATGGTGTCTTCTTTTTTGGTGAACGTGATAAAGTTCGCCGCGCCGGCTTTTTTGGCCGCGCTGGTTTTTGTAGGCCTGCGTCCGATTTATTCGACAAAGCCCGTGTTCTACACCGTGGTCGTGTTTTTGGTGGCGACCGGACTTGTTTTCGCGGCCAGGCTTTTGGCGGCGGCGGTTTCAAAAATCTCGACCTTCCGCTCGTCCAACTACGGCGCGGCTTTTGAGTCTGACTTGGCCGCCATTGACTACAACGACGAAACGAGCGACATTTGCAAAAACCTTTTTGAGATTTTCCAAAACCGCGCGGGCGTTGGCCAAATGAAAGTCTTGATTGCCGGCGGAAACAACGAGCTGAACACGGTTTTTGCAAGCAAAGGAAACAAGCCCACTCTTAGCGCCAACGACCCCGGCCTTGAGGCGATTCGCTCGCAGGGCATGAACATATTCATGAAGAACGAGGCCGAAGGAATTTTTGCCTTGCAGCAAAAGTCGGCCGAAATAAATTCATTCTTCAAGGCCACTGAGGCGGAAGTCCTTGTAATCTTGAACGAAGGCCGCCGCTTGGTCGGCGTTATCGCGCTTGGCGAAAAGCGCGGCGGCGCAAGCTACGACGACTACGACAAGCAAATCTTCGACAAGCTTTACTCTTACTTCTTCGTCTTTGGCTACTACATGTCAAACATCGCCAACGCTTCCGTAGTCGGAACCGTAAACCGCGAAATCCGCATGTCGGCGCAAATCATCACTTCGATTCAGGAAAACATGGATCCGGTCGAAAACCCAAAGATGGACGTTGGCTACCTTATGGTTCCCGCGCACAACATCGGCGGCGAATTCGTGGACCTTATCCGCTTGACGGACACCCGCCACATTTTTGTGACCGGCGCCTTGAGCGGAAAGGGCATTTCGGCCTCAATGAGCATGGTCATCTTAAAGTCGATCATCAGAACTTACTTGAACGCGACGCGCGACTTTAAAAAGCTTGTCGCAAAAATCAACCAGTTCATCAGATTCAGCCTGCCCAAGGGAACTTTCTTTGCCGGCGTTTTCTGCTTGATGGACTTTGAGACCGACACCTTGTATTACGTCAACTGCGGAATTCCCACGATGCTTTTGTACACGCGCGCTTACAACAACGTAATCGAAATCCAGGGCAACGGCTACGTGCTGGGCTTTGTCAAGGACATCACTCCGCTCTTGAAAGTAAAGCAAATCAAGCTTAGCGCGGGAGACGTAATCGCGATAAGCACCGCCGGACTTATCAACAGCCACTCGCTCCGCGGCGAGCAGTACGGAAAGGACCGCATCAAAAAGTCGATGACCGACAACTATATGTACAGCGGAATGCGCATGTGCTCGTTCTTGTTCGACGACCTCAAGCGCTTTATGGCCAAGGAATTGGACGACGACATCACTGTCATGATGATTCGCTACTTGGACAAGGACAGCCAGACAGTTTCTGACGACGAAGAGGAGGCGAGCGGCAATGGAAGCTCTGACAATAACTGAAAAAAAAGGCGCCAACTACATTCTTCTTGAATTGAACGGCTCCATCAACTCATACACTTTGGCGGAATTTCAAAACCGCGTTTACGCGATCATTCAAGAAACAAACTTGGTTCTTGACTTGTCCAACGTTTTTGAAATCGACTCCACCGGAATGGGCGTTTTGTTCGCCTGCTTCAACGACGGCCGCGAGTCCGGCAAGCGCCTTTATTTGATGAACATGTCGCCGCAAGCGCAAAAAACGGTGAGCGACACCGGCTTTATCGACGCGTTCAATGTAATAAGCTCCGTTACGGAAGTAGAGTAGGAACGGTCAAGGCGCGCTTCGCTCAAGGCCTTGACTCGTTCCTTTTGCGGCGCGAAATAAATTATCGCGCCGCAATAGCGGGCGCGAACAGCGGACGGTTTGATGTTACATATACCGTGAAGAAAATCACAGTAAACCGCCTGTTTTGGGCGGTTTTTTTGTTTTGGGCTTGCGGCGGGCGGCTTTTTGGTTAGCATAGGCTAATTATACTGGTTTTTCTGCTCTTTTTTTCACAGAGTTTGCGGTTTAAGCGCAAATTCGTTCAAATTCTTTCATATATATTTAATTTTATTCTTAACAAATTTCTGATATGGGTTTATAATAAAGTCGGACTTATTGTCTTTAAATGGCGGGATTGTTTTCGCTTGGACAATAGCCAAAAACTATAACAGGCAAAAATTAAATTCTATAGCGGAATTTACAGGAGATTGTATGGCAAAGAAAATCACCATCATCGGAGCGGGTCAGGTAGGCTCAACAGTGGCCTACGCCCTTACGTTAAGGCAGCTGGCGTCTGAAATCGTCATCATCGACATCGTCAAGGACAAGGCGATGGGCGAGGCTATGGACATCCGCCAGGCCACGCCGTTTGTCGGCCCCATCTCTGTCCGCGACGGAGACTACGAGGACGCGAAAGGCTCGGACATCGTCATTTTCGCTTCAGGCGTTGGAAGAAAGCCCGGCCAGTCGCGCCTTGACCTTACCCAGACCAACGTTGACATCACAAAGAGCGTCATTCCTTTGGTCACAAAGGCTTGCCCCGACGCGCTCTACGTAATCGTGGCGAACCCTGTTGACATTTTGACATACCAGTTCGTAAAGACGAGCGGCATTCCGCAAAACCGCATTTTCGGAACAGGCACTTTGCTTGACACAGCCCGCTTCCGCGCCCGCATCGCCGAGACTTACAAGGTAGGCCCCACAAACGTTCACGGCTACGTCTTTGGCGAGCACGGAGACTCTTCTTTTGTTCCGTGGTCTTTGGCCAACATCGGATCTATTCCCGTCGACAACTTTGCCAAGTCTTTCACGGGCGACAAGCTTCCCGACTTTGACAAGAACGACGTTGAGGACTACATCCGCAAGTCAGGCGGAATCATCATCAGCGCCAAAAAATTCACCAACTACGGCATCGCCACAACGACAGCCGACTTGGTAAAGGCTCTCAAGTACAACACTGACTCTGTCATGACAATCTCTTCAATGATGAACGGCGAGTACGGAATCAGCGACGTTTGTCTTTCTATCCCGACGCTCATCGGCTGCAACGGAATCAAGGGCCACATCGCCGCTCCTCTTCCGGACGACGAAGTCGAAAAGCTCCGCCACTCGGCCGAGTGCCTCAAGGACGTCATCAAGCAGGTGAATTTCTAGGAAAAACTATGGCAGAAAAATTTAGAATTGAACACGATTCAATGGGCGAGATGAAAGTTCCCGCCGACAAGTACTGGGGCGCCCAGACAGAGCGCAGCCACGAAAACTTTGAGATTGGCGTGGGAATCGAAACGATGCCGCGCGAAATCACAAAGGCATTCGGCTACTTAAAGAAGGCCGCCGCGATGGCCAACAACGCGCTCAAGCCGCAAAAGATGACCGCTGAAAAGCTCAAGGCCATCTCTAAGGCTTGCGACGAAGTGATTGAAGGAAAGCTCAACGAGCACTTTCCGCTTGTCGTATGGCAGACGGGAAGCGGCACGCAAAGCAACATGAACGCCAACGAGGTTATCGCCAACCGCGCCAACCAAATCGCGGGCAAAAAGCTTTGCCACCCCAACGACGACATCAACATGAGCCAGTCGTCAAACGACACGTTCCCCACGGCGCTCCACATTTCAGCCGTCTACGCGATCGAAGACAAGCTCTTCCCGGCGATCGACACTCTTACCGCGACTTTCAAAAAGCTTGAAAAAGAAAACATGAAAATCGTAAAGAGCGGACGCACCCACTTGCAGGACGCGGTTCCGATTTCATTCGGCCAGGAAATCTCCGGCGGAAATCTCCGGCTGGAGAACAAGCCTTGAGCGCGACCGCAAAATGCTCGAAAGCTCTTTGCCGTACTTAAAGCAGCTGGCTCTTGGCGGAACCGCCGTTGGAACGGGCCTCAACGCGCCCAAGGGCTTTGACAAAAAAGTCGCCGAGTGCGTTTCCAAATTGACAGGAAAGAATTTCGTCACCGCGCCCAACAAGTTCCACGCGCTTACAAGCAAGGACGAGTTGGTCTTTGCCCACGGCGCGATCAAGGCTTTGGCCGCCGACATGATGAAGATCGCCAACGACGTCCGCTGGCTTGCTTCAGGCCCGCGCGACGGCCTTGGAGAAATCCGCATCCCCGAAAACGAGCCCGGCTCTTCTATCATGCCCGGAAAGGTCAACCCCACCCAGTGCGAGGCCGTCACGATGGTCGCCGTTCAGGTTATGGGAAACGACGCGGCGGTCGGTTTCGCCGCCAGCCAGGGCAACTTTGAGCTCAACGTTTTCATGCCGGTAATCGCCTACAACTTTATCCAAAGCGCGCGCCTCTTGGCCGAAGCGATGCTTAGCTTCAACAAGAACTGCGCCGTTGGAATCAAGGCCGACAAGGCAAAGATGAAGCACAACCTTTACAACTCGCTTATGCTCGTCACCGCGCTCAATCCATACATCGGATACGAGAATGCGGCCAAGACCGCGCACAAGGCCTTTGACGAAAACATTTCGCTCAAAGAGGCTTGCGTGGGCTTGGGCTTCTTGTCCGCCGCCGAGTTTGACAAGGTCTTCAAGCCGGAAGCGATGGCCTTTCCAAAATGACAACGACACAAAACGATAGATAAGGAAACTTTATGGAGAACGCAACTTATTCATACTTCCCCGGATGCACGCTCAAGAACAAGGCCAAAGACCTTGACGCTTACGCGCGCGCTTCCGCGGAAGTTCTGGGATTTTCGCTTGAGGAAATTCCCGAATGGCAATGTTGCGGAGGAGTCTACCCCACAGCCAAGGACGAAGTGGCGCAAAAGCTTTCTTCCGTCCGCGCGCTGGCGGCGGCCCGCGACTCTTCTCGCGACCTTGTGACGCTTTGCTCGGCTTGCTACAACGTTTTAAAGCAAGTCAACCAGGACGCCAGGAGCGACGAAAACTTCGCGTTCAAGGCCAACAACTATCTTAAGAAGGACGGAATCGAATACCACGGCGAAGCCAACGTCGTTCACTTTTTGGAAGTCCTTCGCGACAAAGTGGGCTGGGCCAACGTTAAGGCCGCCGTCAAGAATCCCTTGACGGGAAAGAAAATCGGCGCCTATTACGGCTGCCTCCTTTTGCGCCCGGCCAATGTCCTCAAATTTGACGATCCCGAAAATCCGCAAATCTTGGAAGACTTCATCAAAGCCATCGGCGCCGAGCCTGTAGTCTACGCCCAGCGCAACGAATGCTGCGGCGCCTACACGATGTTCGACGACAAGAGCATTCCGCAAGAGCGCGCCAAGAAAATTCTTGGAAACGCCTCCGACATGGGCGCCGAGCTTTTGGTCACCAGCTGCCCCCTCTGCAAGTACAACTTGATCAAGAACAAGGGCGAGTCCGGCCTTGACGTGATTTACTTTTCTGAATTGCTTGCCGAGGCTCTTGGCGTAAAGGAAAAGGCCTTGAAAATGATTAAGGAGGAAAAAATTGCTTAAGTCTGAAGTAGAGCAGCTTAAGGAAGAAATCCTTAACGTCAGCGGCGTGAACCCTAAAAAGTGCATGATTTGCGGAAAGTGCTCCGGCACTTGCCCCAACTACGGCGCGATGGAATGGCACCCGCACCAGTTTGTTCAAATGGTCGAGAACGGCGAGATTGAGCCGCTTCTTTCAAGCAAGTCGATTTACGCTTGCCTCAGCTGCTTTGCCTGCCTTGAGCGCTGCCCGCGCCAGGTTGAGCCGGCAAAGCTTGTTCAAGCCGTTCGCGACGTTGTCGAGCGCAAGCGCGGCGCCAGAAAGCTTCCGGCGGAAACCGTTCCTTCGTTCTTGGACAAGGACATCCCGCAGCAGGCAATCGTAAGCGCCTTTAGAAAATACAAGAAATAGGAGCAGGGACAGATGGAAAGAATTGGTGTTTTTGTATGTCACTGCGGCACTAACATTGCCGGCACGGTTGACGTTGCCAAGGTCGCGGAAGAGCTGGGAAAAGTTCCCGGAGTCGTTTATTCGACCCACTACACTTACATGTGCTCTTCCGCTGGACAAGCGATGATTGAGGAGCGCATTAAGGAAGACAAGCTTACGGGCGTTGTCCTTTGCTCTTGCTCTCCCCGAATGCACGAAAAAACCTTCCGCGCTTGCGCCGAACGCGCCGGCCTCAACCCCTACAAGGTCGAGGTTGCCAACATTCGCGAGCAGTGCTCTTGGGTTATGAAGGACATGGCGGACGCGACTACAAAAGCCGTCGCTTTGGGAAAAGCCGCCATCGCTAAATCTATATTGGACACTCCGCTAACTCCGGGCGAAACTCCGATGACAAAGAGGGCGCTTGTAATCGGCGGCGGAATCGCCGGCATTACAGCCGCGCTTGACATCGCCGAGGCCGGCTTCCCGGTTGACTTGGTTGAAAAGAAGCCGACGGTTGGCGGAAAGATGGCCATGCTGGACAAGACATTCCCCACGCTGGACTGCGCCTCTTGTATCGTAACTCCGCGAATGACGGAAGTTGGCCAGAACCCCAACATCCGCATTTTGTCTTACAGCGAAGTCACGGGCGTTACAGGCTACATCGGAAACTTTACGGTTGACATCAAGCGCAAGGCCCGCTACGTTGACGAAACAAAGTGCACGGGCTGCGGCGAATGCACCGAAAAATGCCCGATGAAAAAAGTTCCCAACGACTTTAACCTTAACCTTAACAACAAGACCGCCGTTTACATTCCCTTCGCGCAGGCCGTTCCAAAAATCGCGACAATCGACGCGAATTACTGCTTGCACATGAAGGCGCTTAAAAACGGTAAGGACAACGTTTGCGGAATGTGCCAAAAAGTCTGCGGCGCCGGAGCGATCAACTTCAACGCCAAGGACGAGGTCATCACCGAAAAATACGGCGCGATTGTCGTGGCCACCGGCTACAACATGATCGACCTCAAGCCCTACGCCGAATTCGGCTACGGACTCAGCAAGGACGTCGTTTCTTCTTTGGAATACGAGCGCTTGATGAACGCGTCAGGCCCGACTGGCGGACACTTGCTCCGGCCGTCGGACGGCGTTGCTCCCAAGAAAATCGTGTTCATCCAGTGCGTCGGAAGCCGCTGCTCGGCGGAAGGAAAGGGCAACCAGTATTGCTCTAAAGTTTGCTGCATGTACACAGCCAAGCAAACGATTCTTACCCGCGACCACTGGCCTGACACAGAATGTTACGTCTTCTACATCGACGTGCGCACTCCCGGAAAGCAGTTTGACGAATTCTACCGCCGAGCCGTGGAGCAGTACGGCGTTCACTACATCAAGGGCATGGTCGGAAAAGTCACTCCGCAAGCCAACGGAAAGCTTGACGTTCAGGGAAGCGACTTGATTTTGAACAAGCAAGTTCACATCGAAGCGGACATGGTTGTTTTGGCCGGCTCTTTGGAAGCCGACGAAACCGCGCGCCCGCTTGCCACGATGCTCACAACCTCTATGGACAACGACGACTTCTTCTTGGAAGCGCACGTAAAGCTTCGCCCGGTAGAAAGCCCGACTGCGGGCATCTTCCTTGCCGGCGCCTGCTTGGGCCCCAAGGACATCCCGGAAACGGTAGCCCAGTCTTCGGGCGCCGCGGCCAAGGCGATTTGCCTTTTGGTCAAGGACAAGCTCAAGAACAATCCTTGCACGGCCAAGCCCGACGAGAACGCTTGCAACGGTTGCGGCCAGTGCGCCAACGTTTGTCCCTACGGCGCCATCAGCTACGTGGACAAGGATTTCCGCGGCCCCAACCGCACTACAATCACGCGCCACGTCAGCCAAGTCAATTCGGCCATGTGCCAAGGCTGCGGCGCTTGCACCGTCGCGTGTCCCAGCGGAGCCATGGATTTGCAGGGCTTTAGCAACAAACAAATTTTGGCGGAGGTTGACAGCGTACTATGAGCGAAACTACGACAAACACATCTTGGACACCAAGAATCGTTGCCTTTTGCTGCAACTGGTGTTCCTACGCCGGAGCCGACCTTGCGGGAAACAACCGCTTGGAGTATCCGGCCAACGTAAAAATTATCCGCATTCCGTGCTCTTGCCGCTTGAACCCTCTCTTTATTTTGAGAGCCTTCCAGCGCGGAGCGGACGGAGTGATTTTGTGCGGCTGCCACCCCGGCGACTGCCACTATTCGACAGGCAACTACTTTGCCCGCAGAAGAATGACCTTGCTTTTCAGCATGCTTGACTTCTTGGGAATCGAAAAGGCCCGCACAAGAGTTGAATGGTGTTCGGCGGCGGAAGGCGTCCGCTTTGCCGGAATCATGAACGACTTTGTAGCCAAAATCACCGCTCTTGGCGAAAACAAAAAATTGGAGGACGTACGATGCAAGAACTAACTTCCGATTTGATTAAAATCGCCAAGGAAAAGTTGGCGAGCGGCGCTGTCCAGCAGGTTATCGGCTGGAGGCGCGGCCTCTTTGACGAGGACGTGACTCCTTCGACCTTTAAGGACGCGGCCGATTTGGAAAAGAATTTTGTTTTCAACAAATACTGCAAGGCAAACCTTTCAAAGTATTTGGTGAAGATTACCCGCGCCATCGAAACTGCCAAGACCACAACCCGAACGAACAACGCGATGGCCAAGCAGCGCGATCCCAACGCCGCGGAAGCGCCTATTCCCAACGAAAAGGTTTTGGCCTTCCTAAAGCCCGGCGACACGCACTCGTTCTGCCAGCTTTTAAAGGAAAACCGAATCACGCGCGACGACGTTTACATTGTGGCCGTTCCATGCTCTTGCGAGATGGACGAAAGCGTTAAGGAAGGCGAGGGCTGCGACCACTGCCGCAACAAAAAGCACGTCGTTTACGACGAGGTTGTCGGAAAGGCGCGCGAAGAAGCGATCGGTGACCCGTCGCGCTTTGAGGGCGTTGAAAAAATCGCCGCGATGACCGCCGACGAGCGCCACGAGTTCTGGAAGAACGAATTTAGCCGCTGCATTAGATGCAACGCTTGCCGCGACGTTTGCCCGGCCTGCACTTGCGAAAAGTGCGTCTTTGACAACAACAATTTGTACACAAGCCAAAAGGTCGCGCAAGTTCCGTTTGAAGAAAGCCTTTACCACATCATCCGCGCCTGGCACGTCGCCGGCCGCTGCACTGACTGCGGCGAATGTTCCCGCGTTTGCCCGGAGCATATTCCGCTTCATTTGCTCAACAGAAAGTTCGTCAAGGACATCGACGAAATCTACGGCCCCTACATCGCGGGAAGCGACATGGAGACCAAGCCGCCGATGCTTACTTGGACAGCCGGCGACGCGGAGCCGAGCGTTGTTTACGAGCGCTCGCCTGAAGAAGAAGGAGGCGAATAATGCTTAGCGTATCAAAAGACAAAATCAATTCGCTCTTTGAGGCGATCGCAAAAGACAAGACGCTTTACCTCCCCGTTGACAACGCCAGCGGAAAAGCGAATTTTGAAAAATGGCAAAAGGGAACTAAGCTTTCCGAAGCGCTAAAGACTGTCCGCAGCGCCAAGGACTTTTTCTTCCCCAAGACCGAAAAAATGGTAGGCTACAAAGTCGAGGCGGGAAACATCACCGTTGAAGACCCAAGGAAAGAGTTGGACGACTTTGTAGTCTTTGGAGTCCGCGCTTGCGACGCCAAGGCCTTTGACATCTTTGACAAGGTTTACTTGGAAATGACTCCGACCGACAGTTATTACAAGAACCGCCGCGACCACGCGATTGTAATCACACTGGCTTGCTCGGCTCCCGACAAGAACTGCTTTTGCTCAAGCTACGGCTTGGACGCGGCAAATCCCGCGGGCGACGTAAGCGCTTGGCTTGCCGGCGGCGACTACTACTTTAACGCCAACACTGACAAGGGAAAGAAGTTCCTTGACAGCGTAAAGGGCGCCCTTAAGGAAAAGGACGCCGCCGCCGTTGACGCGGAAAAGAAGGCGATTAAAGAAAAGATCGAAAAGCTTCCGTTCGCGCATCTTGACTTGGAAAAGTTCAAGAACGTTCCGATGATGACGCTTTTCAATTCCGACGTTTGGGCAAAGCTCAGCGAGTCATGCCTTGGCTGCGGAACTTGCACCTACGTTTGCCCGTCGTGCATGTGCTTTGACGTCCGCGACTACGACACAGGCCACGGAATCGAGCAGAGCCGCACTTGGGACTCGTGCATGTATTCCGACTTCACGCAAATGGCGGCGGCCAACCCGCGCCTTACGCAAAAGGAAAGGTTCCGCCAGCGCTTTATGCACAAGCTGGTCTACTATCCGATGGCCCACGAAAAGCTTTTTATGTGCGTAGGCTGCGGCCGTTGTTTGGACAGCTGCCCGATCCACATGAACATCGTAAAAGTTATCAAGGCTTTTAACGAAGCCGACTTGGGAGGAAAGTAATGCTAGAGCAAGAATCATTTATTCCGTATGTCGGAGTAATCAAAGAAATGTTCGACGAAACTCCCGACGTAAAATCGTTCCGCGTGGTAGGCTTGGACGGAAAAAAGCTCTTTGAGCACAAGCCCGGCCAGTGCGCGATGTTGATTGTTCCCGGAGTGGGCGAGTCGATGATTTCAATCACTTCTTCGCCGACGGTCCAGGAATACCAGCAGTTCTCAATCAAAAAGTGCGGCTGCGTCACAAGCTGGCTTCACGCCGCCAAGCCCGGAACGCAAATCTGCGTCCGCGGCCCGATTGGAAACGGCTTCCCGGTTGACACGACATTCAAAGGCAAGGACATCTTGGTAATCGCAGGCGGTATCGGCTTGGCTCCGGTTCACTCGGTCGTTGACTACATGCTTGCCCACCGTTCAGACTACGGAAAGATCCAGGTCATCTACGGTTCAAGAAGCAAGGCCGACCTTGTCTTCCTAAAGCAGCTTCAGGAAGAATGGGCCCACGCCCCCAACCTTAAGCTTGACTTGACGATTGACCGCGCCGAGGAAGGCTGGGACGGCCACGTTGGCTTTGTTCCGCCTTACGTGACCGAGATGAATCCGGATCCCAGCATGACTGTCATTATGTGCGGCCCGCCGATTTTGATTCACTTGTCGCTTGACGCGCTTAAAAAGCTTGGCTTTAAGGACGACAACGTCTTTACAACGCTTGAGATGCGCATGAAGTGCGGAATCGGAAAGTGCGGAAGGTGCAATGTAGGAAACAAGTTCGTCTGCAAGGACGGCCCTGTGTTCAGTTTTACGCAGCTGGCGGATTTGCCGCCTGAGTATTAAAACGTGTCATTGCCGCGCGCGACGCGGCAATCCTTTGAGAAAAAGATTATCGGGTCAAGCCCGATAATGACATAAATAGGAGAATGAAAATGGCAGAAACTAAAAAGGAAATGGCCACAATTTACATTTTTGGAAAAAAATACGACGTTCCGGCGGAACTGACAATCATGAACGCCATGGAATACGCCGGCTACCAGCTTAAGCGCGGATGCGGTTGCCGCAACGGCTTTTGCGGCGCCTGCGCCACGATTTACCGCATTGAAGGAAGCAACGACTTGTTGACGGGCTTGGCCTGTTCCACAAAAGTGCAGAACGGAATGTACATCGCGACGCTTCCCTTCTTCCCGCTTGTAAAGCAGGTTTACGACATCAACAAGATTAAGCCCGAGCAGTCAGTGATGATGCAGCTTTACCCGGAGATTTACTCTTGCGTAGGCTGCAACGCCTGCACCCGAGCCTGTCCGCAGGAACTCAACACGATGCAGTACATCGCCTACGCCCAGCGCGGAGACTTTGCCAAGTGCGCCGACCTTTCGTTTGACTGCGTTATGTGCGGTTGCTGCTCTAGCCGCTGCCCGGCCGGAATCAGCCACCCGCAAGTGGCCGAGCTTGCCCGCCGCATTAACGGAAAGTACTTGCAGCCCCAGGCCCAGCACCTTCTTGACCGCGTAAAGGAAATCGAAAGCGGCAAGTGCGAGAAGGCGATTCAAAAGATGATGAAAGAGCCCTTGGACAAAATCAAGGAACTCTACAACACTCGCGATATTGAGAAATAAGGAAGGAGACGAATATGTACGGAAATTACCTTGACAAAGCCGCGAAAATCGTTGAAAAGAAACGCGAGGCGAACTTAAAATTTGAACACGCCCGTCTTACGGCGGAAGAAAAGGACGACCTTCTTTTGAAGTTCCACCCCGACCGCATCAAGAAGCAGTTTGTGGAACTCAAGATCGGCCCCAACAAGGGACAAAAGGCCCCGATTGAATTGGCGGAGATGCTTCAGGCAAAGCCCCGCGTTGAGCCTGACAAGATTGACCTTGACCACATCGACTACGAAGCCGACGTTTTGGTAATCGGCGGAGGCGGAGCCGGAACAAGCGCCGCGATTATGGCCAGCGAGGCCGGCGCCAAAGTTTTGCTCGTGACAAAGCTCCGCGTTGGCGACGCCAACACAATGATGGCCGAAGGCGGAATCCAGGCCGCGGACAAGCCCAACGACTCTCCGGCCCAGCACTACCTTGACGCTTTTGGCGGCGGCCACTTTGACGGAAAGCCCGAATTGGTTTACACATTGGTAAACAAGGCGCCGTCAGTAATCAAATGGCTCAACGACCTTGGCGTTGAATTTGACAAGGAAGCTGACGGAACGATGGTGACAACGCACGGCGGCGGAACCAGCCGCAAGAGAATGCACGCCTGCAAAGACTATTCAGGCGCGGAAATCATGCGCACCCTTCGCGACGAGACTTTCAACCGCAAGGACAAAATCACGGTGGTTGACTTTACGGCCGCCATCGAATTGATTAAAAACGAAAAAGGTGAGGCCGCCGGCGCCGTCTTGATGAACATGGAGACAAACGAGCTTCGCATCGCCAAGGCCAAGGTTGTAATCATCGCCACAGGCGGCGCGGGACGAATGCACTACCAGGGCTTCCCGACGTCAAACCACTACGGCGCAACGGCCGACGGCCTTGTAATCGCCTACCGCGCCGGCGCCAAGTTGCTCTACCAGGACAGCTTGCAGTACCACCCGACCGGAGCCGCGTATCCGACTCAGATTCTTGGAAAGCTCGTAACGGAAAAAGTCCGCTCTTTGGGCGCCAAGCTCATCAACAAGGACGGCGAGGTTTACATTCACCCGCTTGAGACCCGCGACGTGAACGCTTCGGGCATTATCCGCGAAGTTCGCGAAGGCCGCGGCGTTAAGAACGACGTTCAGGACGCGGTTTGGCTTGACACTCCGATGATCGAAATGATTCACGGCGAGGGAACGATTTTGAAGTCAATCCCCGCCATGTACAAGATGTTCATCAAGTACGGAATCGACATCCGCAAGGAACCGATTTTGGTTTACCCGACGCTCCACTACCAGAACGGCGGCGTTGAGATTGACAAGACTTGCCACACTAACGTCGCGAACCTTTTGGTTGCCGGCGAAGCCTCTGGCGGCGTTCACGGAACAAACCGCTTGATGGGAAACAGCTTGCTTGACGTTGTTGTCTTTGGACGCGAAGCCGGAATCGAAGCCGGAAAAATGTTCAAGAAAATCAAGCTTTCAAAGGAACTTTCCTTGAAGCACGTGAAGGACTTTGAAAAGGCCAGAACCGCCGCCAAGATTAAGGGCAACGCGGTCTCTCCCAAGCTTCTTCCGCGCTACACTCACGGAAACCCGGAGTTTGAAAAGGAGATTCCCGGCGCGAGCAAGTAAGCGCGC
>CADCCO010000051.1 GCA_902799965.1 uncultured Spirochaetaceae bacterium | reverse complement strand
CGCCGCCAGTCCTAGGAGTGGAGCCGAGTAATGGGGAACGGAATTTTCGATTTCGTCCAAGGCCTTGAACGCGCCCTGAATCGAAACGCAGTCGGACATCCGTTCAAACTCGTCGACAAAGGCGCGCAAAAGGTTAAGGCGGTCGGTGTTGACGCCGGTTCTGCTTAGCGAAATCGCGTTTGAAAAACTTTCGCTTCCGCAAAAGCAAGTGTATTCTATTGAAACAAGCCCGATGTCTGCCGCGCAAACGATTCCCATCGCGCGGCTGGCCTTGTTCATCGCGGCGCGAACGCGGTAGGCTCCCGCGCCCACGCTAAGCATCATAAGGCCAAAACGGCCTACAAGCGCCGACTTTTCGGCAAGGCTCGCGTTAGTAGCAGGCTGGTCCGTCCGCTCTCCCGCAAGCGCTTCCCAAGAGATTTTCATGTGCTGGTTTCTAAATTTGCTCATATTGTTCTCCCGCAATTTCCGCGCCGATTTTGGCTAGGCCAAGCGAATCGCGCCCGCGCTTATGTTTTTTAGACGCTCGCAAAAGGCGGCGTACTGCGCCTCAACAATTCTGCCGTTAGCCAAAACCTTGTCCGAATAATTTTCTTCAAGGCCGTCTATCGAAAATTCGTCAAAGGCGCGCTTGACGCTTTTATAAAGCGCGTAGTCGCATTCAAAAGAAAACTCTTTTTTGGGAACGTATTCCTCAAGCGCGCCGGATTCTTGGCATTGCGACAAAAGCTCCTTCGCGGCGCCGCCGTAAGCCTTTACAAGCCCGCCGGTTCCCAAAAGGGTTCCGCCAAACCAGCGCGTCACGGTCAGCATTATGTCGGTGGCGCCGCTCCCCTTCAACACGTCCAGGACAGGACGGCCGGCTGTTCCGCCCGGCTCGCCGTCGTCGCTCATTCCCATAACTTCGCCCGCTTTTCCCAAAACAAAGGCGTGGACAACGTGCGTCGCGTCGGCGTACTTTTCTTTTTGAGCCTTTAAAATCGCGCGGGCTTCTTCCTGTTTTTGGCAGGGAATGGCTTCCGCAAAAAAGCGCGAGCCCTTTACATTTGTTTCAATTTGAACTTTCTTTGTCAGAATCTTCATTGTTGAATTTGTCGTAATAAAACTGAATCGAAAGGATTACCGAGGCCGCCGCGTAAAACGAAAGCGCGAACGAAGCGAAGCCCAAGAAAGACAAAACGGAATAAGCGTAAGGCGCCGACTGGTATTTCTTAAAGATAAAGGCGTGGAGAGCGTCGATGGCGAAAATCCAAAAAAACTTTCTAAAATGCGCGGCGACTTCAAACGCAAAAAAATGAGCGCCGCGGTGGCCAAAAAATTTCAACCCCTGCAAAAGCGACTTCCAAAAACTTTGCTTGTTGTTGTCGTACACAAACAACCAAACAAATGTGAAGGGAAAATAAAAAACAAAAGCCAAGGCCAAAAGCAAGACAAAGCAAGACAAAAAAGTTTTCACGCTGTCAGGATTGTTCTTTATAAAGTCCAAAAGAGCTTCCGGCGTTTGAATGGCGGGGAGCGCGAAAAAATCGACGTTGGCGCATATAAAAGAAAAAAGCGCAAGACACGCAATCATCGGCGCGATAAAGAAAACCGCTCCCCTTCTGGCCCTGCGCTGCCTGATTCCCGCAAACAAAAAGCTAAGCGCGACAGGCTGATTCCGAACAAAGCGCAAGTTGCACAAAAAAAGGCCGTAATGCAAAAGCAATATAAAAGCAAGCGAAAGAAATTCGATGAACAAAAAGGCCAAAACGGAAAGACGCTCTCCGCCTTGAAAAGACAAAAAAGCGGAAGACGCGCTTACCGCAAGCCCTGTCATCATCGAAGAAAAAAAAGCTGACAAAAAGCAAAAAATCATCAAGATAAAAACAGCGCGCGGAACTGCGAAACGTGTTTTTGTCGAAAATTCTTTGGCAAGTTTCAGCATATTCATTCAACCTCAACGCTCTCGACTTCTTTTGTGGAAAGCTTAAAGCCCTGCGCCTTCAGGCCGCGCTCGATGTAATCGTTTGTCTTGAAATTTTCTTTAAGAACTTTCGCGCGCGCCTTTTTGGCGTAGTTCAGCGTGAACTTGAAATTCTTCCGAGTGTCAACGTGAAGCACTTCCATTCCGTCGGGCGCGATAAAGTAGTCGCGGTTCATAATCCAGCTGGGAACGCGGCATCTCTTTATGTAAGCCTGCTTGGTTTTGGGATCGCGGTAAATCGCGGTGAACAAAACTTCGTTGATGATTTCTTTTTCGGCGTAGTTGACGTAGACCATTCCCGCGTCAACGAACAATTTTTGCGGAACGTCGCAAACAGTGTAGATGCCGCTTTTTCGCATAACGAAAATTCTGTCGTAGGGAGTCACGCGCAAAACTTCCGCGCCGCCTGAAACGCCGATTCCGATGTAGCCCTTGTCGTCGTAGCGGAGCGGAGTGTCACGCTTTACGACCGTCTTTACGTCAACGGCGCTGAACTTGGCGATTTGCGTGTGGCGCTCCAATTCCTCCGCCTTGAACTTGTCCAACATTCCGTTAAGGTACTCGACGGCGCAGTCGGTCAAATGCTTAAGGCGGCGCGCGATTTCCTTCAGGCGTCCGTTAATCGCGGCAACCTCGTCGCGGTTTTTGTTTATGTCAAAAAGCGAAATGCGGCGGATTGGAATTTTTAGCAAGCGTTCAACGTCCTCGTCGGTGATGTCGCGCAAGAGTTCTTTTTTGAAAGGCTTAAAGCCGTCGATTACAGCCTTGTTCACGGCCTCGGCGGTTTTCATTTGCTCGATTTTTTTGTAAATGCGCTCTTCGATGAAAATGCGCTCAAGCGTTCGCTGGTGCAGCTCTTCCATCAATTGTCCGCGCTCGTATTCAAGTTCGTCCTTTATGATGGCCACAAGCTTCTTGGCGTAATACTTTATGATTTCGGTCGCCGTCATAACGGTCGGCATGTTGTCCTTAATCACAAGCATTTGGCAAGAAATAGATTTCTCGCAGTCGGTGTAGGCGTAGAGCGCTTTTTCAACGTCCTTGGCGTAAACGCCGCGCGGCAATTTTATTTCTATCTGACAGTGGTCGGTGGTAAAGTCATCGATTGAGCCAATCTTGATTTTTCCGGCGCGGTAGGCGTTTTCGATTGAGTTAAGCAGCGCGTCGCTGGTCGTGTCAACAGGCAGCTCGGTAATCACAATCTTTTTTTCGTCGCTCATGTCAAACTTGGCGCGCGAAACGATTTTTCCGTTGCCGTCGTTGTAGTTTGAAACGTCGATAAGGCCGCCGGTCGGAACGTCGGGATAAAGCTCAAAGCTCTGTCCTTTAAGCGCCTTGATTTCCGCCTGCAAAACTTCCTTTAGATTGTAAGGCAAAATCTTTGTGCTCATTCCTACGGCGATTCCTTCCGCTCCGATAATCAAGGCGACTGGAATCTTGGCGCGGTAAACCTCCGGCTCGGTGGAGCGGCCGTCGTAGTTGGGAATGTAATGGGTCACGTGCGGGTTGGTGACCAAAAAGTCTTTGGCCAGCGGATGGACGCGGCATTCGATGTAACGCGGCGCGGACGCTCCGTCGCCCGTGAACATATTTCCAAAGTTTCCCTGCTTTTCGATGAACACGCCCTTGTTGGCCAAAACGACAAGCGCGCCGCCAATCGACATATCGCCGTGCGGATGGTACTTCATGCATTCGCCAACGACATTGGCGACTTTTTGGAAGCGGCCGTCGTCCATCTTAAAAAGCGTGTGCATTATGCGCCGCTGAACCGGCTTTAATCCGTCTTCCAAATCCGGAATGGCGCGGTCGCGGATTACGTAGCTTGCGTATTCGATAAAGTTTTTGTCAAAAAGATTTTTTATGAATGCCATATTACTCCCACCTTATGCGTCAATGTCCGCGTTAGAAAGCAAGTGCTTTTCGATGAACTCGCGGCGCTCCGGCGTGTTCTTTCCCATATAAAAGCCCAAAAGT
The DNA here is from genome assembly GCA_902799965.1 of uncultured Spirochaetaceae bacterium. Lineage (GTDB taxonomy): Bacteria > Spirochaetota > Spirochaetia > Treponematales > Treponemataceae > Treponema_D. The sequence continues at coordinate 9,079 of CADCCO010000051.1, read as the reverse complement.
TTCGGCACCATTTTCAGCTGGCTGATTTCCACCGGCGTAAGATGCATCGTCTCCGGCTCGATGAACTGGCGGAACTCGGTCGGGTTGATTTCTCCCAAGCCTTTAAAGCGGCTGGTCTCCGCGCTCTTTCCAAGCTTGGCTTGCGCCTTGTCGCGCTCATCTTCGGAATAGCAGTAAATGTTTTCCTTTTTGTTCCTCACGCGGAAGAGCGGCGTTTCCAAAATAAAGACGCGGCCGCTCGTGACCAATTCCTCAAAGTAGCCCAAGAAGAAAGTCATAACCAAATTGCGAATGTGGTAGCCGTCGTTATCGGCATCGGTCGCGATTACGATTTTTCCGTACTTCAAGTTGGCCACGTCGGTTTCGATTCCAAGCGCCATCATCAATTGGTAAAGCTCGTCGTTCTTGTAAATGTCGCTCTGCTTTTTTCCGTACATATTCTCCGGCTTTCCGCGCAAAGAAAAAATCGCCTGGTAGCTGGCGTCTCGCGAGTGCGTCATCGTGCCGCTAGCTGAGTCTCCCTCGGTGATGAATATCATCGAGTTCTCTCCCTTGGCTCCGTCGCTTACGTGGAACTTGCAGTCCTTAAGCTTTGGAATGCGAATGCTGATTTTTTTCGCCGCTTCCTTGGCCTTGCTCTTCACCGCGCTAAGCTCAGTGCGAAGCTTTTCGTTGGTCTGAATTTTTTCCTTGATTTTGTCGGCGGCCTGCGGATTGTGGTGCAGCCAGTCAATCAAGCCGGCCTTGACTTCCTCCACAATCCACTGGCGGATGTCGGTGTTGCCCAGCTTGTTCTTTGTTTGGCTTTCAAAAATCGGATCCTTCACTTTTACAAGAACGGCGCTCGCCATTCCTTCACGAACGTCTTCCGCGCGGAAAGACTCTTGGTAAAAATCGTTGATGCCTTTTACAAAGCCTTCTTTAAATGCGTTCAGGTGGGTGCCGCCGTCAGCCGTGTACTGGCCGTTGACAAAGCTAAAGTGGTTTTCGCCGTAGCCGTTTGTGTGGGTGAAGGCGAAGCGGATATGCTTTCCGACATAGCTTCCAATCGGGTACAAGCACGCGTCCTCAATTTCTTTGTTCAGCAAATCGAACAAGCCGTTGTCGCTTTTAAATTCCTGGCCGTTAAGGCGCAGCGTAAGTCCTTCGTTAAGGTAGGCGTAGTTCCAAATTCGCTTTTCGACAAATTCCATGTTGAACGAATACTTTCCGAAAATTTCTTCGTCGGGAACAAACTCAAAGAAAGTTCCGTTGGCTTGCTTTTCCTTCAAGTGGCCCTTGCGCTGCTTGAGCAACTTTCCTTTTTCAAAAATCGCCTCGGCGCATTCTCCGTCGCGGACCGACACAACCCTAAAGTAGCTTGAAAGCGCGTTGACCGCTTTTGTTCCGACGCCGTTCATTCCGACCGAAAATTGGAATACGTCGTCGTTGTATTTGGCGCCGGTGTTGATTTCCGAAACGCAGTCAACGACTTTTCCAAGCGGAATGCCGCGGCCGTAGTCGCGCACTTTCACGCGGTTGTCTTTTACGGCGATGTCGATTTTCTTTCCGTAGCCCATTATGAATTCGTCAATCGAATTGTCGATGACTTCTTTTAGCAAAACGTAAATGCCGTCGTTTTGGTTTGAGCCGTCGCCCAAGCGGCCGATGTACATTCCGCTTCTAAGGCGAATGTGTTCCAAAGCGTCAAGGTGCTTGATTTGGCTTTCGTCGTAATTTTTGGGAGTCTTTGTCGCGGGAGCGCTTGCGGCTGCAGCTGCGGCGCTTTTTGCGGGAGCGGCTTGCGCCGCTTTTGAGGGAACAGTTTTTGGCGGAACTTTTGCCGCGGCCTTTGCGGGAACTTTCGCCGCAACTTTAGCCGGAGCCTTGGCCGCGCTTTTAGGAGCCGCAGCTTTCTTTGCTGGAACTGCCTTTGCAGGAACTTTCGCCGCCGGCTTTTTTACGCTGGAATTTTTAGAAACGCTTTTGGCGGGCGCTTTTGCCGCCGCCTTTGATTTTTGAGTTGCCATTTTTTTCCCCACCCTGCGAACTAAAAAAATCCGCAAAATAATTCTTAAATTATATAGTAAGAACAAAAATTTTTCAAGCAAAAATAGCGGCAAGGATGCGGAAAATTGCTTGCAAGCCCAGAACACGGGCGCGCAAATTGCTGGCAAAACCTTAATTGCCGCCCGTCAACTCCTCCGCCTTGGCCTTGACCGCCTCAAAGAGCGCGGCTTTGTCGCCCGCGTTGGCACTGATCGTTCGCACAAAAACGCTTCCGGCAACGACGGCCTCAACGTATGGGGCAAGCGCCTTGGACTGCTCGCCCTTGCTGATTCCAAATCCGCCGTAAACCTTGCTTCCGCCCGCCGCCACTTTTTTTATAAAGTCGATCGTGTCTTGGCCGATCGTCGTGTCGCTTCCGGTGATGCCGGTGCGCAAGGCGGCGTAGATGTACTTAAAGCCCGCGCCCGCCATTTTTTGCAAACGCTCCTCGCTCATGCTGGGAGCGGCCACGGGAATGTTTTCCATTCCGTTTTCGCGGCAAGCGGCGGTAAGGCCCTCGTCAAAGTCAAAGGGAAGGTCCGGAATGATCATTCCGTTAACGCCGACGGCCGCGGCGCGCTTGCAAAATTCCTTTACGCCCGGAGTGAACACAAGCGAGCCGTAGCTCATAAGATAAATCGTAGTTTGCGGAAACTCGTTATGGATTTTTTTTATCAAGGCAAGACCGTCGGCGGTCTTGTAGCCGCGTTCCAAAACTTTTGTGCAGGCTCCCTGAATCGCGGGACCGTCCGCGCTTGGATCGCTAAAGGCCAATTGTATTTCCAAAATGTCCGCTCCGCCCGCGACCAAAGCCCTGGCCGCCTCAAGCGAAAGTTCGTCGGTGGGATAGCCCGCCACCAAGTGCGACATCAATTTTATTTTTGCCATAATCGTCTCCTATTTTGCCATTGAGTCGGCGTCGTGAATGTCCTTCGCGTCTTCCAAGCGCTCGATTTCCGCGTGAAGGAAGTTGAGCCAAGCGTCCTTGCGGAATACTGGGCTTGTGATGAAAACGTCCTTGTCGCCGCGGCCGCTCATGTTTATGACAAGCGCTTGGTCGCTGGGGATTTCTTTCGCAAGCTTTATCGCAGCCGCTCCGGCGTGGGCGCTTTCGAGCGCGAACAAAATGCCTTCGTTTTTTGCAAAGAACTTAACCGCGTCCAAAGCCTCGCTGTCCAGCGCGCTTGTAAATTCAACGCGGCCTTTTTCGCCAAGGGCGGCAAGCTGCGGGCCGATTCCGCAATAGTCAAGGCCTGCGCTGATCGAGCGGGTCGCCAAAGCCTGTCCGTCGTCGTCAAGCAAAAAGCGGCTTTTGTAGCCCTGCATGATTCCGATGCGGCCCGCGTTTCCTGTCATGCGCGCGGCGTTTTGTCCAACGTCGGGGCCAACGCCTCCCGCTTCCACCGCGATAAGGCGCGGCTCTTTTTGGTCGATGAACGGAGCGAAAAATCCGATGGAGTTGGAGCCGCCTCCGCAGCAGGCTACCATCGCGCCGATTTTGACTCCCCGCTCGGCGCACTGCTTTTTAACTTCGCGGCCGATCACGCTTTGGAATTCGCGAACGATGTCCGGGAAAGGCGCGGGCCCAAGAGCGCTTCCCAAAACGTAATGGGTGCTGTCAGGATTCGCCGCCCAGTCGCGCATCGCTTCGTTGACCGCGTCCTTTAGGGTGCGGCTTCCGCTTGTGACTGCGCGCACCTTGGCGCCATACAATTCCATCGCGGCAACATTGGGCTGCTGGCGGCGAACGTCAACCTCGCCCATGTAAACCGTGCAATCCAAGCCAAGCTTTGCGCACGCGGCGGCGGTGGCCAAACCGTGCTGGCCCGCGCCGGTCTCGGCGATGATTCTTTTTTTGCCCATGCGCTTGGCAAGCAAGCACTGGCCGATGGCGTTGTTGATTTTGTGGGCGCCTGTGTTGGCCAAGCCTTCAAGCTTTATGTAGATTTGCGCTCCGCCCAAAAGTTTTGTTGCAGTGGGAGCGAAGTAAAGCGGCGTTTCGCGGCCAATGTAGTCGCGCTGAATCACTTCAAGCTCGTCCAAAAATTTTGGATCGGCCATCGCCTCTTTAAAGGCCGCTTGCAATTCGTCTAGCGGGCGGCGCAAAACTTCCGCTACGTATTTTCCGCCGTATTGTTCAAAAAATCCGTCTGTTGATTGTGCCATATATTTTTCCTTATACTAAAATTATTCGCAAGCCAAAGATTGCGCGCCGCCCGCAAAGGCCGCGCCAATCTCCGCAAAGAAAGCCTTAAGCTTTCCCAAATCCTTTTTTCCGGGAGCGGCCTCAAGCAAGCTTGAAGCGTCGATCAATTCGGGGGAATATTTTTCCATTATATCCCGAACGTTGTCCGCGCTCAAACCGCCTGCAAGCCACAAGGGCGACTTTTTCTTGGCTTTTAAAACCAAGTCCTCAGCGACCTGAGTTCCCGTTCCGCCAACCTTGCCGCCAACCTTTGCGTCTATCAATACGCGCGGCTCGCCAAGGTTAAGAAGGCCTTGGATTTTGTCCAAGACGCCCGCGCAGTTTTCGCCGCCCCCAACGTTCGCGCCGCTATCGCCGCTAAGGTTTGCAGCGCAATAATGGGCAAGCGACAAGTTTTCCTTGTCGGCAAAAAACTCTTGGGCCGCCCGCTCGCCGTGCAATTGAACAAAGTCCAAAATGCCTTGGCGCGCAAGTGAAAGGGCCGTCTTTGCCTGCTGGCTTGTCGTGTCAATCACAACGCCGACCAACAATGGCGCGGCCTTTTTGGCTTGCGACAAGTCTTGCAAGGCGGCGCGGACTTCGCAAACAACGCTTTCGCTGGCGTTGCGCGGCGAGGCTTCGCAAAAGACAAAGCCCAAAAGGTCGGCGCCAAAGTCCGCGGCGGCCATCGCGTCTTCTTTATTCGTAAGGCCGCAGATTTTTACAAGCGGCTTTTTGGCCTTGCGACAGTTCGCGATTTTCGCCGCGATTTTTTTCCAAGCAAGCGCGTTCAGCGTTTCCGTTCTGGACACAAATGCTTGGACAAAAGAGGCGGCGGCGCTAGTGTCGCGCGCGGCGGCCTCGCCCAGCAAAAGGCCCGCGAAGCCAAGGCTTCCAGCAAAGGAAGCTGCTTGGGCGCTTCTGATTCCGCTTTCAAAAACAACGTTGCAGCCCCGCCCCATCGCGGCCTTTATCTCTTCCAAAAAGCCCGACGGCGAAAGCAAATCGATTGAAAAATCCTTTAAGTCGCGCGCGTTCACGCCGCAAACGATTGTCGGAACGTTCGCGCCGGCAAGCTTTTTGGCCTCGACCAGCTTTTGCAAGTCGTCCGCCAAACGCAGTTCCACAAAGGCCGCCATGCCAAAAGCCGCCGTCCTCTCCAGCATTTTGGCAAACACTTCTTTTTCCAAAATGCGCGCGATAAGCAAAACCGCGTCCGCTCCGCACTTATAGGCCACGTCAATTTCGTCCGGGTAAATCAAAAAGTCTTTTCGCAAAACGGCGATGTCAACGGCGGCGGCGACTTTTTTCAAATCCTCCAAGCTGCCCTTGAACCAATTGGATTCCGTCAAAACGCTTGTCGCGGCCGCTCCCGCCTTTTGGTAAGCCAAGGCTGTTTGCGCAGCGTCAAGATTCGGCGCTATGTCGCCCTTGCTGGGAGAAGCCCGCTTGACTTCCAAAATCACGCCCTTTTCCTGAACAAAAGGATGAAGCGCGCGCTTGCGCTCTGCGGGAATTTCCACTCCAAGCGAAACGCCCAAACGCGCTATGTCGGACGCGCGGCGCTCCACAATTTGCGAAAGAATGTCACGCGGCATCGCTTTTCTCCGCCAAGGCTTTTGACACGCTTTGAATTTCCTGCAATTTTTTAAGCGCGCTTCCGTCGTCGAGCGCGGCAAGCGCCATGTCATATCCTTCTTTTAACGTCTTTACTTTTCCGCTCAAGTACAAAACAGCGCCCGCGTTCAAGCCGATTGAATAGCGGATTGTCTTTCGGCCGCCGCCCTGCAACACTTCCATCGCAAGGGCCGCGTTGTCCGCTCCGCTTCCGCCGGCAAGCTCCGACTCAACGGCGCCCTCGATTCCAAACTTGGCGGGGTCGATGACGTAGCGGCTTTCCTTTCCGCTTCCGTCGATTTGAAAAACGTCCGTCATGGCGCAAGGACTGATTTCGTCGTAGCCGTCGCGGCTTGCCACAACCATAACCCGCTTTGCTCCCAGCGACTTCGCCGCGCGCGCGTAAGTTTCAAGCAAGTCGGGGCTGTAAACGCCAAGCACTTGGTAGTCCGGCGAAGAAGGATTCAAGAGCGGGCCAAGAATGTTCATAACAGTCTTAACGCCCAAGGCCTTGCGAACCGGCGCGGCGAAGCGCATCGCCGAATGGTAAACCGGCGCCATCAAAAAGGCAAAGCCTGTCTTTTGCGCCAGCGCCGCCGTTTGCTCCGGGCTCGCGCTGATGTTGATTCCAAGAGCCTCAAAAAAGTCCGCAGCGCCCGACTTGGAAGAAACGGCGCGGTTTCCGTGCTTGACTACCGGCTGGCCGCAAGCGTCGGCGACAATCGCGGAAAGCGACGAAATGTTAAAGCTTCCCTTGCAGTCGCCGCCGGTTCCAACGATTTCGGCGTGGCCGCTAAGCTTGAGCGGGAAGCTTCTTTTCTTTTTCAACAACGCTTTCGCGCAGCCGGTGATTTCAGATTCGGCCACGCCTTTCGCCGCCATCGCGACAAGAATAGCGGCCATAACGCGCTCGTCCATCATTCCATCGGTCATGATGTCCATAAAGAATTCCGCCTGCGCCTCCGACAAGTCTTTTTTGAAAATCAACTGGTTCAAGTAGTCGGCGACAGGAAGATTTTCGCGCCTGTAATTCAAAAAGGCGTTGAAGAATTTTTCCATGTCGCCGCTTGCTATTGACTCAGGGTGGAACTGAACGCCTTCGATGTCGTACTTTTTATGGCGGATTCCCATAATGTCGCCGTCAGTGGCGCGCGCGGTGATTTCAAATTCATCGCTCAAAGTGGATTCGTCAACGACAAGCGAATGGTAGCGCGTGAACTTTCCCTTTTTTCCAATCGCGCGGAAAAGGCCCTTTCCGTCCAAGTCCATTTCTTCGACGATTCCGTGCTTGATGAATTTGGCTCCGACAATCTTCGCGCCAAAGGCTTCGGCAATCGCCTGATGGCCCAAACAAATTCCCAAAATGGGAATTTTTCCGGCAAAATATTTTATCGCCTCTTCGCTTATTCCCGCGTCGCTCGGCGTTCCCGGCCCCGGAGACACGACCAAATAATCGGGCTTCATCGCCTCAACGTCGGCGACGGAAACCTCGTCGTTTCTGACAACTTTCACCTCGCCGCTCTTCAGCGCCTGCAAGGCTTGGACAACATTGTATGTGAACGAATCGTAATTGTCGATGACCACTATCATTTCTTTTCCTCCATGTCAAAAGTTGCGATGAGCGCGCCAAGCTTTTCATTGGTTTCCTCAAACTCGCGCTCAGGAACGCTGTCGTAAACGATTCCGCTTCCGGCTTGCAGCGTCCAAACCTTTCCTTGCTTTAGCGCGCAGCGAATGGCGATGCAAAAATCCAAGTCGCCGTTGGGACGAACATATCCGACCGCGCCGGCGTAAAAGCGCCGCATAGTTTTTTCCAAACGCGATACAATTTTCATCGCGGAAATTTTCGGAGCGCCGCTCAGAGTTCCGGCGGGGAACGACGCTCGCACAACTTGAAGCGGAGACACGCCTTCGCAAAGCGTTCCCTCAACGTTGCTCACCAAATGAATCACATGGCTGAACGTTTCCGTTTCCATAAACTGGCTTACGTTCACGCTGCCCGGCGCGCAAACGCGGCCCAAATCGTTTCTGGCCAAGTCAACCAGCATAAGGTGCTCCGCCCTTTCTTTAGGGTCGGCCAGCAATTGCATTTTCAATTTTTCGTCCTCGGCCTCGTTCTTTCCGCGGCGAATCGTTCCCGCAATCGGATGGATGGAGGCGCGGCCGTTCACCACGCGCACAAGGCTTTCTGGCGAAGCGCCGGCCAATTGGAAGTCGCCAAAGTCAATGTACATCAAGTAAGGCGAAGGATTGATCAAGCGCAAGCGGCGATAAATTTCCAAAGCGCTAGAGTCGCATTCAATCTGAACGCGGCGCGAAGGCACGGCTTGGATTATGTCGCCCGCGACGATATGCTTTTTAAGCTCGACGACTTTTTCGCAGTATTCTTTTTTGCTTTGCTCTTCGTTGGTCAAGCGCTTGACAGGACAAAGCTCTTCGCTCTGCTCCATGTAAGAAAAATCCATGTTGTTCAATTTTTTTATCAAGTCGCCGACCGTTTTCTTAAGGTCGATTTGCCGCTCCGCGTAGTTGAGTCCAAAGATGTGAAGCGTTTCGGTAAAGTGGTCAAAGACAATGTAAATGTGGCCGGCAACAAAGCAGGCTTCGGGAATTCGCAATTCGTCAAACTGGCTTTCAAGATGAACGTTGTCGCAGCGCTGAACGAATTCGTAGCTAAGGTATCCGATTCCGCTTGCGGGAAGAGGAATGTCTTTTTCCGGGCTTTCGTTTTGGGCGGCCACGTAAGCGAGCGCGTCAAGAATGTCCGCCTCTTTTGCCTGGCCCACGGCGTTCTTGCTTACAACGCCATCCGCGTTAAAGGGCAAGCGGCGGCCGTCAATCAAAAAGGCCGGGCCTTCTTCGTCCTGAATTATTTTGAACGCTTCCTCCGCCATTATTATTGAATAGCGCTCGCGTCCCTTGTTAAAGCTGGCCGACTCCAAAATCGCCTTGGCGCCGATTTTTTTTGCCAGCGAAAACGGCGTGTAGCGCTCGCTCGCCATTCGCTCGTAAATGATGTCCTTTCGTTTTTCCATTTTGTTCTCCAGAAAAAAATGCGTTTCTATCAGTAGAAACACCGCATAAGAGAAATATACAAGAGAATTTTGTTTCTGTCAATAGAAACAGAGAAAAAAAATTTAAATTTTTTCATTTTTTTTGGAATACTGGTTCTAGGCCAGAGTTCCTGAAAAAGAAAAAAAATAATCGAATTGGAGGATTCGCATGAAAAAGAATCTATTTGGCGCCGTA
>CADCCO010000050.1 GCA_902799965.1 uncultured Spirochaetaceae bacterium | reverse complement strand
TTCGCTTGTTTTTTGCTTACAAGGGCGGCCACGATTGAAAAATCCGTAAAAGCCGCGCCGCCTTTAAGCGCGGAACAAAGGGCGGAATTTTCGCGGGCGATGGACGAGCTTTACCCGGAGCGGACGAAAACCTTGCGCGCCCTGCCCTACGAGGCTCCCGCCGCGGACTTTGAACTAAAGGCCGGCGCCGCTATTTTGGTTGACTACGAATCGGGCTGCGTACTTTACCAGAAAAATGACGGCCAAGTGATTCCGCCCGCGTCGATGACAAAGCTTTTTTTGATTCAATGCGTATTGGAAAAAATCAAGCGCGGCGAGGCGCGGCTGGACCAAACGATTCCCTTGGACGAACGCTCTTGGGCGGCCAGCGCTCCGCCCCACAGCTCGCTTATGTTTTTGGGAAAAGGCCAAATCGTCACGCTTGAAGAGCTTTTGACAGGCCTTAGCGTGGCCAGCGGAAACGACGCGGCGGCGGCAATCGCCTACTCGCTTTACGGCTCTATGGAACACTTTTTGGCCGAAGCGAACGCGATTGTCCGCGCGGCGGGCTTGGAAAAAACCGTAGTCGTGGAGCCTTCCGGCTATTCTGAGGAAAACCTTACGACCCCGCGCGAAATGGCCTCCTTTTGCCGCCTTTACGTCAAGAACTATCCGGCCGCGCTGGAAAAATTTCATTCGATAAAAAAATTCGTCTATCCAAAAGAAAGCAACTTGCCGCCGGAACAGCGCGGCCGCGCGCCGCAAGACTTTTCACGCGGAATCCCAAAAGAGATTTGGACAAGCTTTGACTTTGAGAACACGAACAAATTGCTGGGCGTTCTTCCCGGCTGCGACGGAATCAAGACCGGCCACATAATCGAAAGCGGCTACAACTTGGCGCTTACAAGCAAGCGCGGCGACCAACGCTTCATTTCCGTAACGATGCTTGGGCCGGGCGACACTTTGGCGCAAGGCGACGCGGGCCGCTGCGCGGACGGTACGGCCTTGCACGAATGGGCTTACAAAACGTTCAGCCGCTTTGAGCCTTCCGCCTTTAGCCAAACGGAATTTGTCGTTCCCCTGTACGGCTCGGAAAAAACTTTCGTCCGCCTGGCTCCGGCCCAAAGCGGCGCCCTGCCCGTTCCTAAAAACGCGAGCGTATCCGTAAAAGCGACATCGCCCGCCTTTTTGTTCGGCGCCATCAAATTGGGGCAAGAATGCGGCTCGCTTGAAATAATGGACGGCGGGCGCGTCTTGCAAAGAATTCCCCTTGCGGCGGCCGAAAGCTCGCGCGCGGCAAACCAATTCATCCAGCGCTCGGACGAAATAATTTTGCGATTGAAGGGAATGAGGAAATAGCGGAAAGGCCTTGCAAGCCCAAGAAGCGGCGCGCTAGTTCAACGAAAATCTGAAAACTTTGTCAGAATCCAAGCCGGGGAATTCCAGCGAAACGGCCTCAAAGCGCATAGGCTCGCCGTTTTTTTGCCCGGCCGCAAAATCCGCGTTGTAAAGAGCGTCTCCCGCAATCGGTAGGCCAAACCAAGCCAAATGCGCGCGCACTTGGTGCCTAAAGCCCTGCGCGATTTGACATTCCACGCGAACAAAAGGCTTGGAAAGCCCAGAATCCGCCGCGCCCTTGTCCTGGCCGCCCTGCAAAAAATCCGCCGCGACAATTTTTGTGGAATACAATTTATTGCTTCCGGCCTTTTTTAGCGCGGCGGCGTTGGAACCGGACACGACAGGCCGGACTTGCGCGCCGCCCTTTCCGAACGGCCTAAAGCGCGACGACAGTTCCAAGCCCACAATCGCCGCCGCATTTTGGCCTTGCCAGCCTTTTGGGCTTTGGGGCAGCCTTGGCGCGGGCGGAAAGCCGCCAAGCTTTTTGGCGTTGTCCGAGTCGATTTGGCACAAGGCGCGGTAGCCCTTTACAAAGCGGCCGGCCTCTTGCGCGGCGATGATGTGGTCGTAAAATTCTTGGCTCGCGGCGGCCAAGAGCAAGCCGCTTGTTGCCGTGTCGATTCTGTGCAAAAGGCCGCCCTCGACTGATTTTTTTCCGCGAACGCTTAGGACAGCGGGAAAAAGGCGTGCGCATTGGCTAAAGGCGGATTCTTCGTCCAAGGAACGGAGCGGCGCGCTCGCAAGGCCCGCCGGCTTTGAAATGACTGCAAAAGGCTCCGTCGCGCTTGGCTCGTGAAGAATTTCAATCGCGCCGCTCACGTTCCGCCTCCTTGATTCCCTCCGAAGCGTAGGAGCGCGGAAAAGCCGACTTTAGCGCCTTTATGGCCCGCTTAAAACGTTCGGGAACGGCGGCCTTAAAGCTTGTGTATTTTTCCTCTCCCGGAAGGCGCAGCTTTAAAAGCCGCGAGTGCAGCATCAAGTTTTCGTTGGGAAAAAGCGCGTCCTTTTTGGAATAAATCGCGTCGCCCAAAACCGGGCAGCCCAAATATTTCATGTGGACGCGGATTTGATGGGTGCGGCCAGTCTTTAAGCGGACGCGGACAAGCGAATAGCCGCCGTAAACCGAAACGACATGCCATAGGGTCACCGCCCGCTTTCCAGCAGCCGCGCCGGCCGCTTCGCTTTTCCAGCCTTTTTTTTCGGTGTCCTCGCCAAACTTTTCATGCTTGCCTCCGCCTGCCAGGGCGACGGCCTTGAAGCGCTTTCGGTCGGCGGGGTCTCGGACAATCAAGGTGTCAACAACGCCGTCTTTTTGGGGCGGACAGCCTTTGGCAATCAAAATGTATTCTTTAACAAGGCTTCGCTCTTGGAATTGCGCGCAAAGCCACTCTTCCGCCTCGCGCTTTTTCGCCGTGACCATAACGCCGCTTGTGTCCTTGTCCAAGCGGTGAACGATTCCGGGCCTCCGCCGCTTCAGGGCTTCCGAGCCTTCGCCAGCGCTTCCATCTTCCTTTATCTCCTTTATCGCGGGCCGTCCCCAATGAAAAAGCAGCGCGTTTACAAGAGTGCCCGACCAGTTTCCGGCGGCGGGGTGCGTAACCATGCCCTGCTCTTTGTTCACAACGCAAACGGCATCGTCTTCATATATTATGTTCAGGGGAATGTTTTCAGGCTCTATGTCGTCGGGAACGTTGTCTTCCCACTCAATCTGAATTTTGTCGCCCGCGCGGACTTTGCTTGAAAGCTTGGCTTCCTGCCCGTTGACTAAAATTTTTTTCACGCCGCTTTTAAGCTTTGAGCGGTTCAGGCCGTCGGGCAGAGAGGAAACGTATTTGTCAAGCCTTTCCGTTCCGCAAAAATCGCCTGGAACTTCGCGGCTAAAAAACGGCGCTTTCCAAGTTTCCAAAAAGGTATTCCTTCCTTGTTCCCTCAAAGATGAACATTCTGTCCTCATTGGATTCAACAGGAGTGACAGTGACGTTCTTCAAGCGCTCGGCGTTCATTTTTTTCTTGAGCTTTTCGCGCTTGACAATGTTCACGATTAAATCCGTTATGCCTATGCCAACGCTTATCGCGGCGCTCGTAAGCAAAATGCCTTTGATTTCAGAATATGAATAGCCGTCGCCGCTGGACGAAAAAGGGTTCTTGAAGTAAGAAGAGTCGCCGCCGTGCAAGGCGAACATTCCCATTGAATACGAAAAAGAAACGAGCAGCGTTGTGAAAGGCCAAGAGCCAAGCGTTATGATTTCGCCGCGCCTCATGTCCTTGACCCATTGGGGGATCGTCTTTTGATTGTAAGGCTCCGCGTCCGAAATGGTCAAGTCGTCCGCAAAAGCCGAGACAGAAACGATTGTCAAAAGCGCGAAAAACGCCGCCCAAAACTTTTTCATTTTGCCGCGCCGCCGCCCGCGTTTGAATAGTCGCGCTGGCCAAAAATCGCCGTTCCGATCCTGACCATCGTGGAGCCTTCCTCAACCGCGATTTTCCAGTCGCCCGACATTCCCATCGAAAGCTCGCTTAAGTTCAAGGCCGGAAAAGCGGCGGCGGCTTTTTCTTGCAAAGCCTTCAATATTTTGAACGAGCCGCGAACAAGATTTTGGTCGTCGGTAAAAGGCGCCATCGTCATAAAGCCGCGGACTTCAACATGCGGAAAATCGCCGCGCGCGGCTCGCTCCAAAAGCGAAAGAATTTCTTCCTCGCTTTGAAAGCCCGACTTGGATTCTTCGCCGGTGTGAAACTCAAACAAGACTTGAATCTTCTTTTCAATCTTGGCGGCCTGTTTTTCGATTTCTTCCAAAAGCTCAACGCGGTCAACGGAATCAATCGCGTCCGCGATTCTAACCGCTTCCTTGACCTTGTTTCGCTGGAGTTGGCCGATTATTCTAAGCTGAACGTCGGGAAAAGTTTTTCTTACTTCGTCGAATTTAGCCGCCGCCTCTTGAACGCGGTTTTCGCCAAAAACATTTTGGCCGGCTTGAATCGCTTCAATCACAGCGGAGGCCGGATGGAATTTGCTCACGGCGACAAGGCCTACGCTTTGCGGAAGAGCTTCCTTTATCTTTAATAAATTATCTTTTATTGACATATCATTTAATTATAAAAGAATCGAGCGCGTCTGACAAGCGCAGCAATTCTTGCAAAGACAAGGCCTCCGCGCGCGCGCTTGGAGAAACGCCGGCCTTTTCCAAAACCGCGTCCGCCGAACATTCTTTTCCAAGCCCCAGTCCCGGCAAAAATTTTTGCAAGTTGTTCTTAACGGTTTTTCGGCGGCTTGAAAAAAGAGCCCTTTGCGTCTTTGCGAAAAGCGCGGGATTTTTGCAGGCGGGAAAATTTTCCTTTTTGCTGAACAAAACCGCGCGCGAGTCCACGTTGGGACGCGGCCAAAAATTGGCGGGGCCAAGGTCGCAAATCGTCTTTACGTCATACGCCCAGCGGCACAAAACCGAAAAGCTGGAGTTGTCCTCGTCGCCCTCTTTTGCCGCCATGCGAATCGCCACTTCCTTTTGAACGGTGAAGGCGCATTTTTCAAAGCGAACGCCGGCCTCAATCGTTTGCGCGATCAATTCCGCCGCGATGTTGTACGGAAGGTTTCCAAAAAAATATTTCGGCTCGCCCCGCTCCTTTAGCGCGGCCTTCCAAGTCTTCAACACGTCGCCTTGAACAAGGCTAAAGGAGCCGGCCGCCGCCTCGTCCGCAAAAAAGCCGCTCAAACAGGCGCAAAAGCCCCGGTCGATTTCAAAAGCGGTCACGCGCGCTCCGGACAAGAGCAGTTCCTTTGTCATCGAGCCAAGCCCCGGCCCAACTTCCCAAATTTCGTCGCCCTTTTGCAATTGCAAGGCGGCGGCGATTTTCCTTCGCGCGCCTTCGTTAAGCAAAAAATTCTGCCCGAATTTTTTTTGCATCGCCATGCCGCGCGCGGATAAAAACGCGTTAAGTTCCGAAGCCGAGTTGTAGTCAGGAATTCCGTTCATTCCAAAAGTATACCGCGCCTTAAATCTTTACGCAAGGAATCTGGGCAAAAAACAAAACCGAACGCCGTATCGCTTGGTAAAGGACAGAAAGAAGCGCGCCGCAAAAAGGCGCGGCGGGCGGAAAGGCCAGCGAAAGCAAGACAAAAAAAAGTCCCGCGTAAATAAAGACAGTCGCCAAAGGCGAAACCGCCGCGCTTGAAAGAACGCCGCCCGGCGCGGCAAGGCCGAAAAACTTTAGGCTTATAGGCGCCGTAAAAAGCTGCGCTCCCGCCGAAGCGCCAAGTCCGGCCCCCGCCCCGCCCGGCAAAGCTTTGGCAATGCGGCTTGAAAAAATCTCGTTAAAGGAAAGAATTCCCGCGAGCGCTCCGTAGGAAAGCATAAAGGAAAGCTCCAGCGCGTCCGCCGGAAAAAGCGAAACGTGAACGACAAAGGCCAGCGACAAGGAATTCAAGCCGCTCTTTGCCCTGACTTTAAAGAGGCTGTAAAAAAGGGCGCAAAGAGAACAAAGCATGGCCCTAAAAAGCGAAGGCGACTTTCCAGCGAACCAGACAAAGGCGGCCATGCAAAAAAACTCAAGGGCGAGCGCGATTTTTTTGCCGCCGGCCCTTTTTCCCAGCGCGAACGCAAGCCCGCCAAAAAGCGAAAGGTGCATTCCGCTTAGGGCCAGAATGTGGCTTAGGCCGGCCGTTCTAAACGCGTCCGAAAGCTCTTTGGCAAGGTAAGAGCGCTCGCCCGATAACAGCGCGAGCAAAAGGCCCCCGGCGCTTCCCCACGCGTACATAAGGCGGGCAAAGTGAAGGCGGCTTAGGGCGCGGATTTTTTGCAGGCCGCCCCAAAAGCCTTTTGGCCAGCGGCAGGAAAGAATTTCACGGCTCTCAAAAGCCGCCGCGCGCTCCTCATTCGCCTCCAATTGGACGACCGCGCCGGAGTCCAGCAAAAAGCCGTCCGCCTTTCCCCGCCAGGCCGTGTATAGCTTTCCGGGCTTGTGGATTTCGCACAATTCAGCGGGAAGGAAAAAGTCCGCCTGCCCGCTTGCCTCAGCCGCCACGCCTTGCTTGCTCCAAGCGCGGCTCAAGTCCAGCGTGACTTTGTAGGCCGGGCGGCGGCCATGAATCTTTACGGGGTTTCCGACAACGCGGCCTTCAAAGACGGCGGCGCTACTGGCGGGAATAAGGGAACGGTAAGGAGCGGCCTTTTGAACTCTCAAAAAGCCGCCGTACAACAAGAGCGCCAAAAGCAGCGCCGGCAAAATGAAAAAATTGTTTTTTAGGCTGTCTACCATTTAAGTCTCGCAAGCGCGTTGCGAGCCGCCACGGCAACCTCCTCTGGATAGTCTCGGACATAAGTCACGTAAAGCAGGCAATCGAACGAGGATTTGTCGCCAAGGTTGGCCAACGCGTTGATTACGGCAAGGACTACCGCCTTGTCGGGAGAATTCCCCGCTTCCTGAGCCTTGTTCATCTGGTCCAAATACTCTGCCAGCGGAAGAACCGCGCCGCGCGAGGCCAGCGCCTCAACGCAAGCGATCGCGTCCGTCCACTGCTGGGCCGTCAGAGCCTTTCCGTTGTAGGCGCCTTTGGCCACGTAAAAGTAGTCCTTTGCCAAGCCGCCCGCGCGGGTCCATTTGTTCTGCGCGAGAACCTGGGCCGCCTCAAGCTGAAAAGCCGCCATGTCTTGGGAAGGAGAAGAATTCCCTGACAATATCATAGACCTGTTTAAAGCTTTTTCAGCGATTTCTGAGCGCAAAGCGGCGGAAATTTGCTCGTTTTTCACAAAAATTTTAGATAGTTGTTTAAGTTCAACTAACTCAGCCTTGTCAATCGCGTCAAAAATCTCGTTAAGGGACTTGTCGGCTATTTTCGTAAGCGATTCCATCACCAAGGGATGCAAGTCGCTCCAAATATTCTGCTTGAGAATCGAATAAAGGACGTCGAACGAAGAGCCGTTTCCGACAACCGCGAGAGCCGCCACGGACTTTTTGGCGGTTTCGTCCGCGCTTCCGCCGGCCGCGACTTTTTGCGCCAAGTAGCCGTTGACAAAGGCGGTCCAATCAGTAAAGGCCTGCTGCTCGTAAAAGGCGGAAATTTTTTCCAAAACGCTCACGCGGACATTGGTGTCGTCCAAGCCGTAAAAAACGTCCGAAAAGTCCTTGAGCGCGGCGACGGGCGACTTTTTGTAAAGGTCCGCGGGGTAAGAAAGAATTCCCGCAACGGCCAGTCCCGCCAAGTCGCGGTCGCCCTTGAGCAAAACCGCGTTCTCAACGACAAAGTCGACGGCCTTTTTGGCCAACGCTCCGTCGCCGGAACTTTTTACCGCCTCGATTTTATCAGAAAGGTTTCCCTTGACAAATTTCACTTGCGCCTGTTCGCCTGAAGCCTGCGCGAAAAAAACGCTTCCCGCAAGGGCTAAAAACGCCCCGAACAAAATCTTTTTCATTTGCCGTCTCCTCCTTGGCCGCCGTCGCTTGACTGCTCCAAAAAATCCGGATCTATCTCAGTGGGAATCTCTATGCTGTATTCCTCAGTCTTTTTCTCTTTCTTTTCTTCCTTGCTTTCGGAAGCGGCAGGACTACCCGACGGAGCCGTCTTTAGCTCCTGCGCGCCTTCGGAATTTCCGCTTTCTTTTTTGTCCTCGTCCTCAAGCTCCGACAAGGCCACTTCCGCGTTCTTTTGGTCTTCGGGAAGAACCTTGTAGACAAAGGACAGAATCGCGTTCCGCATCGCAGGCTCAATGTGCATGCACTCCAAGTGCAGGCGGCTTTGGTTGGCCTCCGAATTGTATTCCACCGAGCGGACAAGGCCGTACATCAAAATCAACATTCCCTCAAGGTCAAACTGAAGCTTAATCTGAATGTTGTTCACGCCCTTTCCGCCAACGCGAATCATCGCGCCGTCCGAACTTATGTCCTCTAGAAAACACTTGAAGCCCGGCGCGGTTTCAACTTGGGAGAAATCAGAGACGGCTTCCCTTATGACGTAAAGCTGCGCGGGAATGTGGCATTCGGTGCGAATCGACTTTCTCTTTTGAGCGCGGAAAAGTTTGTCCGAATGCGCGAGGTAAAGGACGTTCTGCCCCCAAAAGACTCCGCAAGACAAAACCTTTGTGTCAAAGACATAGCCCGCGTCGCCCTTTCGCCAAAGGTAAACGCTCACGTCCTTTTCGCGCCATTCTTCGGGCTTTATCTTTATGCGGCCGTCTTGGATCGGAATCGTAATTATCAAGTCGCGCGAGTTGTTTATGATGCGGGCGGCAAACACTCCGTTTCCCTTTAAGACAAGGCGCAGGCGCTGGCCGTTTGAAAGCGCCCTGGTTGTCTCAAGGCCCCTTTTGTTTTCGGCGGCCAGCTCAATCTTTGTGCGGAACTTGTAGAGCTTGGCCAAAAAGTTTTGGGTCTCCATAGTGTTCTCGGTTCCGTCCCGCCTGGACTTTTCTATCAAGTTTGTTATGCACTTGCTGAGCGAATTGACTGAGACAAAAATCGTTTCAGGATCTTCCAAGTCGATTACGCGGGCCAGCTTCCACAAGGTTGAAATTTCCGCCACGGAAAACTGCTGGTCAAGGCCCGACGCGAAAAAATTTATTTTCGACGAAAAGGTCCTTAAAAGCCACACGGCCAAGAGAAAAACTAAAAGTCCCAAAGAAACGATAAGTATAGTCAAAGCAGCCTCAAAACATTATAATTCTTCTTATAGTTACATTATATGACAAAAAAGATTTTTTTGCTACAGTTTTTTTCAATATTGTTGATTTTTGTTTTGCCCCCGATTTTCGCATCTTTTGGGCCGGGCGGAAGGAATTTGCAGGCGGACTTTTCAAGGCTGAACGTTTATACGCTTCCTTGCGCCGCGCTGGCAGCTTTTCTTTGCCTGCAGGACAAAAATGACAGGCAAGAAGAAGAAGCGGCGGGCGGGCAAATGGGCGGCGAAAAAGCCCAAAACGCGGGCGGCCGCTTGTGGAGGCTCTTGGAGCTTTCGGGGCATTTTTTGCTTGCCTTCGGACTTTTGACCGCCGCGGCCTGCGCCGCCAGGCTTGTTTTAATCGCGCTCGGTATTGGCGAGGAAAGCCTTGGGCCGGCCAAAAAGCTTCCCCAAAGCGCGACGGGCTGGGCCGCTTGCGCCTTCACGCTTTTTGCGGCCGCCCTTTACGAAGAAAGCCTTTACCGCTTGTACTTGCCAAAAGCCTTTCGCGGCCTTATAAAGCCAAAAGCGGACGCAAGCCCAAAAATCCGCGCGGCGGCAACTTTTTTGGCCGAAGCCTTGCCGCTCGTTTTGTTCGCCTTGGCGCACGCTTGGCAGGGCGGCTTCGCTGTCTTTAACGCGCTCTTTGCCGGCGTCGTTTTGCGCCTTTGCTTTGTCCGCGCCAAAAGCATATTGCCGCCCTTCCTTGCCCACCTTTTGTACAACGCCGCCGCGCTCGCAATGGCGGCTGGCGCTTGAAGGCGGGACGAGGCGCCACTCAATCCTCTTCAAAAACTTTTTCAAAAGTCCAGGCGCTGACTAAAAAGACCGCGTTGATTTTTTTTAGCGCGGCCTTTTCTTCGCTAGGCCTTTGCGCGGAAGGAAGAGCCTCAAAGCGAAAGCAATAGTCGCCGTCGGTCCTTTGCAAAAAATAAGCGCGGTAAAAATTTCCGTCGCCGGGGTCAAAATCTTTTTCCGCCGCGCCCGTCCAGTCAAAATCGTCAGCCTTAAGCGGGCGGCCATCCAAGACGGCCAGCTTTCCATGCCTGTATTTTTTTTCCGCGCCGACGATGTCCTTTGGAAAAATTTCCGGGGCCGCCCAAAAGTTCGCGTCCAGCGCAAGATAAGGCGCGAATGCCGTTGAATCCGTAGACGATATTTTTGTATCGTTGTCAACGCAAATGAAAATTCTTTTTTTGGAATCGACGCTTCCAAAATTCAAGGACAAAATAACTTCGCTCTTTCGCCGAATTTTTAGCGAAAACGCGCAATCCTGCCTCAAGCCGTAAGCGCTTTTCGCGTCTTTTGAGCCTGAAATTTCGTAAAGCCTGTTTTTTCGCTGGAGATTGTACAGCAGTTTTTTAACAAGGCTTTTGTCGCAGCAAAAAACCAATGGCTGGGGCTCGCCTTCTTCGGAAGAAAATTCCCCAAGCCAAAAAGAGCCGCATTTAGAAAGCGAAAGGCTTCCCCTTCCCGGCTCGGACATTTCGATTTTGTCCGCCTCGCTCATAGAAGTTAAAAAGGCGCGCTCGAAAAACTTTTCGTTTTTGGGCGCGGCGGCAAAATACAAAAGGACAAGAAGCGCGAACAAAATTTGAAGGCGGAATTTTTTTGCGAAAAAAAGATATTTTTTAAAAAGCGCGGCGGCGTTCACAGGCTTTCCTTCCTTCGCCTAAAAAAGAAAATCGCGCATAGCAAAAGCGGAATTACGGGGGCAAGGCCAAGGCACAAGGCGAGCGTTTCGTTTTTGGCTTTAAGCCATTCGGCGCCGTCAGAAATTTTCCATAGGGAACGGTCGGACGCGCCCTTGTTTTTTAGGGCCGCCAAATCGCTTTCGCCGGACAATTCCAAAAGGGCCGCCGTCAAAAAGTTCAGGTTTCTAAAATCGCCGGCCTCGCCGCCGCTCAATGAAAGAAGCAAGTCGTTTGCGAAAAGCTCTCCCGACACGACAATAATTTTTTTGTCCAAAGTTTTTGCCGCAAGAACGCTCCGCTCTCTTTGAACCAAGGGGTCGGCCAGCGGGAACTTGGGAACGGTAAAAGGATTCGTGTCAAACAAGAGCGCGGGATTTTTTTTGTCGGGCAAAAAGCGCCAAGAGGCCGGGCTTGAAAGCAAAAGAGGCGCTGCCTTTTCTTTGTCCAGCGACAGGGGGCTTGCCCAAAAAACCGTGGCGCCAAAGGGCGCGGCCTCTTGCGGAAGAACGCTTATCCAAAGCGAATAATTCACCGAAACGTTTTCTTCGCGGCCCGCGCTTGTGGAACGAAAGTCGGCGCGGACTGACGAAACGTCGGCGGAAACTGAATCCAAAAATGAAATTCCCCGCCTTTCCAAAATCGGAAGAATCCAGTCGCGCTTGTTCTTTTTTAGCGACCAGTCGCCGTCGACGTTGGCGGAATACGGGCTGGCCGCGACAAAGAGGGATCCGCCGCTTTGCAAAAATTCTTCTATCGCTTTAGCCGCGCTTGGAGAAAGAGAGCTGCTTCCAAAAAGGACAAGGGGATTTTTTTGGTCAAGAGCGCGGCCGCCTGCCCCGCTTTGTTCAGCAAAATCATCCGCGGTTAAAGGAATCGTTTCAAAGCCTTCAACATTGAGCCAGTCCAGCGCGGCTTTAAAGTCCTTTTTTAAGTTCATTCCGTTTCCGCAAAGGACATAGGCGGCGCGGCTCTTTTTGTTCAGCAAATAGTCCAGGCGCAAGTTTAGGTCGTATTCAAGCGAGAATGTAGAAAAGGCGGCGGGAATGACAAGCGTTTTGTCCATATAGTCAATGACTACTGCGGCGTAAGAGGCCGCGTATTCAAGGGAATTGTTCTTTTGCTTTTGAATTTGAAAGGGCTGAACGGAAAGGCTTTCCAAGATTTTTTGGGAGGCGGCGCTGTCCGCGTCAAGCTCCGTAAATTCAAAATTCTTGCAGGAAAGCGAAATCGAGCGCAAAAAATCCGCCGCGTCGCGGATTTGCGGATAAAGTTTCAACAGCTCCGAAGAACGGTAGTAGGTCGCGCGGATTTTTTCTTGCGCGGCTGAAAGTGTTTTTTTTGTCCGCTCGCTTGGCGTGTAGTCCTTGTTCGCCGTAAAGTCAAGCCGCGCGTAAAGGCGGCTTGCGTCCAGCGCCAAAAAAAGAAAGACAAAAATCACGGTGAAGGTCTTTAAAGCGCGCCTTTTGCCAAAATATTTTTTTCCTTTTTTGCGCTCTTCCACAAAAACCGAAAGCGCCAAAAAGAAGAGCGCGGCCAGCGCGAGCGAAGAAAAGTCGCGGGTGTCCAAAACGCCTTTTGACGCGGAATCGAATTTCCAAGCGAAGCTGGACGCGCGGACGCAAGAAGAAAGGAAGTCCGAAAGCGGAATGTAATTCAGCGAAAGATGAACTGAATTTATGGCCAGCAAAAAAATCGCGGCGAGAGCGAAAAACGCCGCGCGGCTTTTGCAAAAGACTGAAAGGAAAACGCAAAACGAAAAACAGGCGGCCGCGAAAAAGATTAGTCCCAAATAAGAAACAAAGACCGCCCCCGCGTCAACGCTTCCAAAGCGCGAAACGCAAAGGGGAACAAAAAGCGTAGGCGCCAAATAAAGCGCGAAAACAATCAGCGCGGAAGAAAGCCTCGCGGCCGCCTTGCTTAGCGGGCAAAAAGGAAGCGACTGGTCAAAGGCGCGGCTCTTTATGTTCATGCAAAAGGCCGGAAAAAGAATCGACAAAAGGCGGGGCATAAGCAAAAAGAAAGGCGAAAGCGCCGCGCTTCCCGCGCCTTGGACAAAAAAGCGCGTTCCGTAAAAATAGGCGGCCGCGCAAAAAAGATTGAAGGCCGCGCCGGCTATCCAGTAAAAGGGATTTATCGCGAAAGCGCGGAGCTCTTTTTTGACAAGCCGCAAAAAGGAAGAAAGCCAGGGGGCGGTTGGCGAGCCGGGGACGGACGACGAATTGGGATTGCCGGCAAGACTAGAATCGGTTGAGGCGCTGGGATTGCTGGAGGCGGCCGCGCCGCCTGTAAAAAACAAGTAAGCGTCTTCCAACGACTTTGCGCCGCTGGCCTTTAAAAGCTCTTTTGCCGTTCCACTGGCGGCGACGCGTCCGCGATTCATTATCACGATTTTGTCGGCCAGCGCCTCCGCTTCTTGTATTATGTGGGTTGAAAAAACAATCGCGCGGCCGCTTTTTAGACTTTGAAGCAGCGTCCGCATTTCGCGGATTTGCCGGGGGTCCAAGCCGGTCGCCGGCTCGTCAAGGATTAGGATTTGCGGGTCGCAAACGAGCGCCTGCGCGAAATTGACGCGCTGCCTAAAGCCGTGGCTTAGCGAAGAAATTTTTTGCTTGAGAACGCCGTTTAGGCCGCAAAGGAGCGCGGCGTTTTGGGCCGTGTCAGTCTTTGGCTTGCCAACGCTCTCCGCGGCGGCTGTCTTGGGCTTTCCGGCAGTTTCGCGCAGTTCCGCCGCCATGCAAAGGAATTCCCAAACAGTCCAATCGTCATAGAGCGCGGGAACGTCGCTAACAAAGGCCGCGACGGCCTTGACTTGCTCTGGATTTTCCGCCGCGTCAAAAACGGCGCCGTCATTGCGCTCGACAAGAATTTTTCCAGCGCTCGCGTAATGCTGGGCGCAAAAAGCCTTTAAGAGCGTGCTTTTTCCGGCGCCGTTGGGGCCAAGCAAAACGGTGACCCTGCCCCGCTCCGCTTCCATCGTAACGCCGGAGCAAGCGGCCTTTGAATCGTAGGATTTTGAAAACGAAAGGGCGCGAACCATCAAGCCGCTCCGCTAGTCTTCGTAAGGAATTTCAAAGCGCATTCTGTCCTTGGAAAGAATCGCGCCGGGAAAAATTTCTTTCGCCTCGTTTTCCAAAACAAAAAGCTCCTTGTCGGTATAGCGGGGGCTGTAGTGAATCATCGCCATTTTCTTTACATTCGCGTCGCGGGCGATTGTGGCCGCCTGCGACGCCGTCATATGTTTTTTTTCTTTCGCTTGGTCAAGGAGCGCGTTCTCAAACATTCCCTCGCAAAGAAGAAGGTCGGAGCCGGCAACTTCCTTTGCGATTGAGTCAAGGTAAAGGGTGTCGGTCACGTAGCTGAATTTTCTTCCCTTGCGCGCGGGTCCAAGAACTTGTTCGGGCTTAACAACGCTTCCGTCGCTGGCCGTCACTTCGTGGCCGTTTTGCAATTTTGACCAAAGGGCTCCGCGAGGAACTTTCAAATCAAGCGCGGCCTGCGGGTTGAATTCTCCGGGGCGGTCAAATTCTTCAAGCGTGTAGCCGACGCAAACCTTTGTGTGGTCAAGAGGAAAGGCGCGCACTTGGAAATCCTTTTCTTTGTGGACAATGCAAGGCGCGGTGATTTCCTTCACCACAACAGGATAATTTATGTACATGTCCAAAACTTTTCGGCTGGTTTCGATGTACTCGGCGATTTTGGGCGGGCCGTAAATGTAAAGCGGCTCGCTGCGCTCAACTTGGGCGCTCAGCATCATTATTCCGGGAAGGCCGGTCACGTGGTCGGCGTGGGTGTGGCTTACAAAAATCGCGTTGATTTTTTTCCACTTAAGGTTAAGGCGGCGGAGCGACACTTGGGTGCCCTCGCCTCCGTCAAACAAAAAGAGGTCGCCGTCGCGCCGCAAAAGCGCTGACGTAAGGTGTCTGTACGGGAGCGGCATCATTCCGCCGCAGCCCAAAATAAAGGCTTCCATGTTCATATTCTACCGTCCGCGAATTTTCTTCAATACTTTTTTATGCCAAAAAGCCCGCGCGCCTTCCGCAAGAACGCAAAGCTTGTA
>CADCCO010000049.1 GCA_902799965.1 uncultured Spirochaetaceae bacterium | reverse complement strand
CGCGCCGTTCCGATCAGCTCAACAAAGAGCTACACGGGCCACACGCTCGGCGCCTGCGGAACGATTGAGGCTTGGGTCGCCATCAACATGATGAAGGAAGGCTGGTTCCACCCGACGCTAAACTTGACTGAAGCCAACCTTGACCCCGAATGCGGAAAGCTTGACTACATCATGGGAAGCGGCCGCGAAATCCAAACCGACATCGTGATGTCAAACAACTTCGCCTTTGGCGGAGTGAACACCTCGCTTATCTTCAAGAGAGTCTGACTTTTATAATAGTCATAGCGCCAAGACTATTACGCTATTCCATTCTTGGAATTGATGTTTTACCTTAGCGCTATGACTAACATTCAGAGTATAAGAAAAGCCGTTGGTCAAAATGTCAAGCGTTTTCGCATTGAAGCGGGCTGGACCCAAGACATTCTTGCGGAAAAGCTTGGCTTTTCCACCTCGCACATAGCAAACATAGAGGGCGGAAAAACAGGAATCAGCGACGAAATTCTTGCCAATCTTTGCAACATCTTTCACAAAAAGCCTGCTGAAATTTACAATGAGCCGGACGCGTCTTTTGCGGTGGACAAAAAGCTTTCCCTTGCCATAAACGATTCGGTAAAAAAAGCATTTAAAAATTCCTACGAAGAAATATCCAAAGAAATATTGCGCCAAGTGACCAACGCCATAACGGTTCGCGGCTACTCAGAGCGCCGCAGGGAACGCGGCGGCAGTTGAAATTTTTTCCGCAAAACGCTAAACTGTAAGAATGTATTTGGAAGACCACAAAATCGCGCCAGAGACCCTTATAAGCAAAACAGAGGACGCTTTTACCGTTGAATTTACCGTGACGGAAGAGTGCGATTTTTTTGACGGACACTTTCCCGAAATTCATTTGCTTCCCGCCGTGGCGCAAATCGACCTTATGATGCATTTTTCCAAAAAATATTTTGGCGACAAGGGCTACGCAATCGCCACAAAGAGAACAAAATTCGGCGCGCCGATTTTTCCCGGCTACACAGTTCGGCTTAACGTCAAATACAATTCTGAAAAAAATTCTTTGGCCTACAAATTCACTACGCCCGACGAAAGCAAGACATTTTCAAGCGGCTCTTTTGTTCTTGGAGAATAGGCGGCAATGCGTCAGGGCTTTGTAATTCCGGTGTACAATCACGGCGACACGCTGGGCGCTGTCGTTTCCGAATTGGAAAAATACAATCTTCCCATAATTGTTGTTGACGACGGAAACGACGCGCAAAACAAGGCTCTGATTGACGGCGTGGCGCGCGCCAACAAAAACGTCACGGTCATAACGAACAAGCGCAATCGCGGCAAGGGCAGTTCTGTATGCCGCGCGGTTTCGTTCGCAAAGCAAATGGGAATCACGCACTTGTTTCAAATCGACGCGGACGGCCAGCACGACACGCAGGCCACTTGCCGCGATTTTTTGGAAGAGTCAAAGGCGAACCCTGACGCTTTGATTTGCGGCTGCCCGGAACTGGACGATACAATTCCGCCGGCGCGCCTAAAGGCCAAAAAAATCAGCAACGGATACACGCAGTTTGTTTCGCTGTGCAAGGAAAAAATTCCGGACTCAATGTGCGGCTATAGAATTTATCCAGTCGAGCCTTTTTATAAAATCATGCGGCGCGCCTGGATTGACAGCCACATGGGCTTTGACTCTGAAATTTTGGTTAGGATGATTTGGGCGGGAGTTCCGGTCGTTTACAAGCAAGTGCGCGTGACATATCCAGTTGGCGGAAAATCAAATTTTCGGACTGTGCGGGACAACCTTCACATTTCATTCATGTTCACGCGGCTTACGATAGAAATGTGCTTGCGCTTTCCTTGGCTTAAGGCGCGCCAAATGAAAAGGCAAAAGAAACTGCGGGAAGATAAGCGATGAAAAAAAACAGGGCTGGCAACGAATGGTTCAAGGAAAAGGAAGCGTCGACTTCCACCAGGCCATATCGTTTGACCTTTTGGTGCTTGACGCATTTTCCTCGCTGGTTAATGAACGGCCTGATTTATTTGGTTTCGTTTTATTTTTTCATCTTTGACAAGCGTTGCAGGCATGAAAGCATTCGCTATCAAAAAACGCTAAAGGCTTTCAACCCATCCATAAAAGGCGCAACCCCCTTTAGGCAAGTCGTCGCTTTTGCCGTCAACATAGTTGAAAAAATCGACTGCTGGACTAATCCAATTTCGCTTAAAAACATTCACAACAACGGCGACGTTCAGGTTTTGGTTGACCATTTGAACCAAGGCAAGGGCGCCTTTGTCATCGTGTCGCACTTGGGCAATTCCGAGCTTTTGCGCTCTTTGGCCAACAAAAATGAAATCGGCGTCGCCAAGCCGATTCCCATAACGGTTTTGTCCGACCGCGACGTTTCGTCAAACTTTTCAAAGGCGATGACGCAAATCAGCAAGCATTTTTATTTGAACACAATAAACGTAAACGACATTACGCCGGCCACAATCGAGCGCATTCAAGAAACGATAAGTCAAGGCGGCCTTGTGGTTTGCGCCGGCGACCGTTTGAGCAAGAATAAAAAAGAGCGCGTCCTTAGGCACAGTTTTTTGGGAAAGGAAGCGCCGTTTTCTTACGGGGCGTATTATTTGGTGGATTTGGTCGCGGCGCCGGTTTACTTTATTTGGGGCTTTAGAAAAAATTCCTTGACGCTTAGCCGCGACTACGAGATGACTGTGGTAAAGGCAAAGTCGTCGGTTGGCGGTTCGCGCGCGGGCAGGGAAAAGCGGATGAACGATTTGCTTGACGAATACGTAAAAAAGCTTGAGGAATTTGTTCAGCTGTACCCGTGCCAGTGGTATAACTTTTTTGACTTTTGGATGTTTCCTAATTCAGAGGCGAACGGAGAGAAAAAATGACAATTAGTTCTGAGTCAAAAGTCCGCGTTGAGTTTTACGACGTTGACAGCATGGACGTTGTTTACCACGCCAACTACGTGAAATTTTTGGAAGTGGCCCGCTGCGACTTGCTTGACAAAATCGGCTACGGTTACAACCAAATGCGCGAAACAAACTATGTTTTTCCCGTGGCCACGCTGAACGTAAAGTACATCCGCTCGCTAAAGTTTGGCCAGACGGCCACTGTCCGCGCTTCTTTGCTTGAATGGGAAAACCGCATAAAGATTAAGTATGAAATTCTGACTCCCGACGGAGATGTAGCCACCAAGGCCGAAACCACGCAGATGGCCGTCAAAATGCCGCAAGGCGAAACTTGCTTTGTCTGTCCCAAAGAGTTGACCGACAAGGTGGAGGCGATTTTAAAAGCCAACGCCGCCGCTGACGGGGAGATTTTGTTGTGAAGCCCGCAATTGAACGCAAGCCCGCAAAGGCCGCGCGCGCTGTCATAGCTTTTGCAATCCTCGCGCTTTTTTGCGCGCCCATTTTCGCCGCGCCCAGTTTGCAGGACGTGGCGGCGGCTTTGTCCAAAAACAAAGTGGCGCGCGGAAACTTTGTCCTTGAGCGGACGGCGGCAAACGGCAAGGCATTGAAGTCCAGCGGCGCCTTTTCGATTGCCGCTGACTATGGAATCATTTGGAAAACCGAAAAGCCCATAAAGTCCGTTCAAGCCGTCGCCAAGGACTTTGTCGTCACCGAAAGCGCCGCCGGAAAGCGGGTTAAGGTTGACGGAAGCCAAAACAAGGTTTTCCAGCAAACGGCCCTTTTGACCAGCGCGCTTTGGACCGGCGACGTGGCCGCCGTCCAGGCCGCCGCCGACATCAATTTTAAGTCGGACGAAAATTCTTGGACGCTGGAACTGCTTCCCAAAGACGCGGCGGTTCAAATGGCGTTGGAAAAAATCATAGTCGCGGGAATTTGGCGGGGCGCGCCGGGCGGCCAAGCCGCCGCGACGCTTATGGAAATGCGCCTAAAGGGCGGAAACTCCGCGCGCTACATTATGAGCGGCCATAGCTATGATTCCGCGCCCTCTCCGGACGAACTTTCATACTTTGAGTGAAAGGCGGCGGCGTTTTTAGGCTTGCCTCGAATTTTGGCAAAAAACAAAACAAAATGACATAAATTCTGCAAAAATAAAACAAAATGACTATATCTTTTTTAGCGGAATGGCTCAATAATAATAATTGCGGTATCGATACCGCAAACTTCAAAAAACACAGGAGAACATTATGAAGAAGGTAATTTTGACAGCCATGGCTGCCCTTTTGGCCGCATCTGTTTTTGCCGCCAAACCCAAAACGATTAAGGTTGGAATCATCAACAATGACCCCAACGAGTCAGGCTACCGCACGGCCAACGACCGCGACATGAAGAACACGTTCACAAAGAAGAACGGATACCAGGCCTCATTCGCCTACAGCCTCAAGAACGACGAGCAGATTGCCGCCGCCAAAAAGTTCATTCAGGACGAAGTTGACTACTTGCTCATCAGCGCCGCCGGAACTTCTGGCTGGAACAACGTTCTTAAAGACGCGCAGGACGCCGGCGTTCGCGTAATCTTGTTCGACCGCACAATCGACGCGCCCGACAGCTTGTACGAGGCTTCAATCGTTTCCGACATGGCTCAGGAAGGAAAGACAGCCGTTGACTGGCTCGCCTCTCAGAAGCTCCCCGTTTACAATGTAATCCACATTCAGGGCGTTATGGGCTCTGCCGCTCAGATTGGACGCTCAGGCGCTTTGGACAAGAAAGTAAAGTCTGACAAGAACTGGAACATCGTAACTCAGCAGACAGCTTCTTGGAACGCCGAGACAGCGCAGCAGATTGTTCAGGCCGTTATCGACTCTGGCAAAAAGTTCAACGTAATCTACGCCGAGAACGACGACATGGCCAAGGGCGCCGTAGCCGCTTTGGACAAGGCCAACATCAGCCACGGAGTCGGCAAAGACGTAATCATCATGGGCTTTGACTGCAACAAGTGGGCTTTGGAAGAATTGCTCAAGAAGAACTGGAACTATGACGGCCAGTGCAACCCCTTCCAGGCTTCTTACATTGACAAAATCATCAAGGCCGGAAAGGCTCCCTCTCCCAAGACTGTAATTATGGAAGAGAAGGGCTTTGACGCCGCCAAAATCACAAAGGCCGACGTTGACAAGTACGGCATCTAATTAAAAAACGATTGTGGGGCTGTCCAACAAAAATTGTCGTGGACAGCCCCTTTTTTTTCTGAAAATTATTTTTGACGCGCCTTTTTGGCGCTGGGGGAAAATCCATGCAGGAAAATTCAGTATTGGAAATGCGCGGAATTTACAAAAGCTTTCCGGGCGTAAAGGCTCTGCAAAACATTGACTTTACTTTAAGGCAGGGCGAGATTCACGCTTTGATGGGAGAGAACGGCGCCGGAAAGTCTACGCTGATAAAGGTTTTGACCGGCGTTTACACAAAGGACGAGGGAACGGTTTTTGTCAAAGGCCACGACAAGGCGCTCAACATCCGCTCGCCGCAAGACGCTCAAAATTTTGGCATCAGCACAGTTTATCAGGAAATCACTCTCTGCAACAATTTGACTGTTGCGGAAAATCTATATATCGGAAGAACAAAGGGCGCTTTTGCCAATTGGAAGATGATGAACGAAGGCGCGGCGAAAATCTTGAACGAGCTTGAGATTCCAGCGGATCCGCAAGCCCAGCTTTCAAGCTATTCAATCGCCGTTCAGCAGATGGTGGCCATCGCGCGCGCCGTCGACATGGAATGCAAAATCCTCATTCTTGACGAGCCGACTTCTTCGCTTGACGAAAAGGAAGTGCAAAAATTGTTCAAGCTTATGCGCGGCTTAAAGGCCAAGGGCGTAGGCATAATTTTTGTCACTCACTTCTTGGACCAAGTTTACGAAGTCTGCGACAGAATCACCGTTATGCGCGACGGCCAGTTGGTCGGCGAGTACCCGGTGGCCGAGCTTCCAAAAGTCGAGCTTGTGTCAAAAATGCTGGGCAAGGCGCTGGACGGCCTTAGCGCGGTCAAGCGGCCGGCGGCCTTTACGCACGCTATTAACGAAGAGCCGGTCTACCAATCGGAAGGCTTGTCTTCGGTCAAGGGAATCAAACCCTTTGACTTCGCCATTTACAAGGGCGAGGTGAACGGCTTTGCCGGCTTGCTCGGAAGCGGCCGCAGCTACAGCGTCCGCGCCATTTACGGCGCCGACCGCGTTACCGGCGGCAAAGTAAAGATTAACGGAAAGGCGGTCAAAATAAACAAGCCGCGCGACGCGATGAAAAACGGAATCAGCTATCTTTCCGAAGACCGCAAGGCCGACGGAATCATCGGCGACCTTTCTGTCCGCGACAACATAATTTTCGCGCTGCAAGTAATGAAGGGATTTTTCAAGCCATTCAGCAAGGCGCAGGCGCAAAAGTTCGCGGAGGAATACATAAAGCTTTTGGAAATAAAGACCGCGTCCGCCGACACGCCGATAAAATCGCTTTCAGGCGGAAACCAGCAAAAGGTTTTGTTGGCGCGAGCGCTTTTGTCAAATCCCCAGTATCTTATTTTGGACGAGCCCACGCGCGGAATCGACATTGGAACCAAGACTGAAATTCAGGAATTGGTCCTAAAGCTTGCCAAGGAAGGAAAGAGCGTAACGTTCATTTCTTCCGAGATTGACGAAATGCTCCGCACTTGCACCCGCCTTGTCGTTATGCGCGACTTTAAGCAAGTGGGCGAGTTGACCGGCGGCGATTTGACGCAAGGAAAGATTATGACGACTATCGCGGGAGGAAGCAAATGAGCTTTTCAAACAATTCAAAGGATAAATTTTTAGGCATATTCCGCCATCAAATTTTCATTCCGCTCGCCGCGCTTTTGGCGCTGATTTTGTTCAACTTAATCGCCGACCCTTCGTTCTTTAAAATCACGCTTGGCCAGAACAGCGACGGAAACCCGGTTTTTTCCGGCTACTTGATTACGATTTTGGACAACGCTTCGGAGCTTGCGATTTTGGCAATCGGAATGACGCTGGTTACGGCGGCCTCCGGCGGCCAAGACATTTCGGTTGGCGCTGTGATTGCGATTGCGGGAAGCGTTGTCCTGCGCGTTTTGTGCGGCGACGACCCGCGGCCGGAAACGATGCAGGCGCCGATAATCGTGGCGTTCTTAATCGCGTGCGTTGTGTCGATGCTCTTTGGAGCCTTTAACGGAATGTTGGTCGCTTACTTTAAAATCCAGCCGATGGTCGCCACGCTGATTTTGTTCACGGCCGGCCGCTCAATCGGCGCCTGGATTAACGGCAACGCGCTTCCAATCGTAAACGAGCCGGTCTTTGGCTACTTTGGAAATTACATTCCGGGAATACCGATACCAACGCCGGTTTTCATCGCGATTGTGTGCGTGGCGATAATCATGCTCGTGTTGAAATTCACAAACCTTGGCTTGTATTCGCAGGCCGTCGGAATCAACGCCAACTCGACAAGGCTGAACGGCGTTGACCCGCAGTTGGTAAAGTTCGTCACTTACGTAATCATGGGCCTTTGCGTCGCCGTGGCCGGCTTTATAAAAGTAAGCCGCATTTCCACAATCAACTATTCGGTAATAGCGAAGGACATAGAGATGGACGCGATTCTTGCCGTGGCCTTGGGAGGAAACGTTCTTAGCGGCGGAAAGTTCAACATGTGGGCGTCGATTTTGGGCGCGTACGTAATCCAGTTCTTGACCACAACCTTGTTCAAGTTCAACGTTCCGTCAACGGCGCTTCCGGCTTACAAGGCGATTGTGGTAATAATTTTGGTTGTCTTGAGCGCGCCCGCCGTCCGCGAAAAAACGAAGGCGCTTTCAAAGAAACTCAAGCAGCGAAAGGCGCCTGTGGCGGTTCAGGGAGGAAACTAAAATGGAAAACACGATTCAATTGAACAAGCCGCTTGGCAAAACGCGCAGGCCGCTTAGCGACACAAACCTCTTGCTGGCGATTACGATTGTTGTTTTTGCCTTTATGTATTTATGCGCGATAGTTTTCTTGGGCGCGGGCTTTAAAAAGCCGCAGACTTTCTTCAACATGCTGAACGAAAACGCGTCGTTGGTGATTCTTTCTTGCGGCCTGAGCTTGGTTATGATTACCGGCGGCATCGACATTTCGGTGGGAACGATGACGGCGCTCATCTGCATGACTTGCGCCGTTAATCTTGACTATAAGGGCGGCAACGTGGCCACCGCGATAATGTGGGCCTTGATAATCGGCGCCTGCTTTGGCTTTGTCCAAGGCTACTTGGTGGCTTACCTTGACATTCAGCCCTTTATCGTGACGCTTGCGGGAATGTTCTTTGCAAAGGGAATGACGACGATTGTGAACTCCACGCAGTTCAACGTTGAAAACGAGGCTTTCGTCAAATTGGTGGAAACGCGCATTTACGTTCCGGGAGTTGGCTCGGTGAACAAGCTGGGCAAGTGGATTCCGGCGTATGTTGAAATAGGCGCGGTGGTGGCCATCGTCGTAGTGGTTTTGCTTTTCTTGGTATTGCGCTGGACAAAGCTTGGCCGCAACTTTTACGCGGTTGGCGGAAACCAGCAAAGCGCCAACATGCTTGGCATCAACGTAAAGCAAACAAAATTCTTGGCGCATTTCATTTGCTCGATGCTGGCGGCGATTGGAGGCTTTGTGTACTTCTTGCACGTTGGCTCCGGCTCTCCGTCGCACGCGGACGGCGCGGAAATGAACGCCATCGCCTCGTCGATTATCGGCGGAACGATGCTTACCGGCGGCGTTGGCAACATAATAGGCACCTTCTTTGGCGTGATGTCGCTGGCCACGATTAAAAACATCGTCGCGTCGCTAGGCTTGGACGAAGCCTGGTGGACCAACATCACGGTGGCCTTTATGATTTGCTTGTTCCTGCTAATTCAAAGCGTAGTTTTGTCTAGAAAGAACAAGAAGTAGGAAAACGCAGTTGAGGTAAAGAAGAAAAACGCGCGAGGAAGCAGGGCGGACGGCGAAAACACTCATTTTGCGTCTGCCGCAAAAGCGGCAGCGTTGGATAGTTACAAGCGCAAAATGCGTGTAGCGACGCTAGCTAGCGATTTCGTCGTTCGCAACTGCGACCGGGAGCGTTTTGTTTTTGTTATTTTATGTCCGTGTTTTTCTATATTGCAGCGGCGACATGCCGTTGCTTTTGCGGAAGGCGCGGATAAAGTTTTCGCACTCGTTGTAGCCGCACTCCGCGGCTATTTTTTGCACCGTCTTGTTTGTGCCGGAAAGCAAGCCCCGCGCTTTTTGGTTTAGGAACTCGCGCTTTTCGCGGTCGGGTGAAACGCCAAAAGCCTTTTTGTAAAGAACCGAAAAACGGGCGCGCGTCCGGCCAAAGGACTCGGCCATTGCGTCAACCGTCCATTTTTGCGGGTTTTGGCGGACTTCTTCGCGAAGGGCGGCCAGCCGGTCGCGGGATTTTTGCGGACCGGAAATTTTCGGGGAAGCGGCGCCGGCTTTTTTGCTGAGGCTTTTGGCAAAGGCAATGACGCTGGCGGCCTCGCTTTCGTTCAAGCGTTCGACAAGCCGCGCCAATTCTTCTTTTTTGGTCATACAATGTTCCATCATAGAATTAAAGCGGAGAATTTGCAAGCGGCTCGCAAAATATCCGCATATTTGTATAGAGCAGAGCGTTAAAAGCGCGCGGAATTCATTCTTTTAACAAATTGTTCATTTGCAAAAAGCAAGACAAAGCGCTATAATAAACTATTCTGTCGGCTTGGGACGGGGGCTGGCGTTTTGTAATGAGAAAATTTATGAAGAACGCAAAACCAATCTTTAGATCTAATTCGTTGGAAAACATTAAGCTTGGACTCCTATGCTTGACTTACATCGCGCTGCAATTCTTGACCTTTTACTTGGGATCCAATCGCCAGCTGGCCATATATAACGGCGTGGTCGTTTGCTTTCAATTTTTTGCCGCCTTTCTAATGATAAAAGTCAACGCCAGGCGCGGCCGCTACATAAGCTGGTTTTGTCTGGGCATTTCGATGTTCTTCTTGCTGCGCGCGATTGTGGGCGCCATCATCGCAAAAAGGCCTTTGATAGCCATTCCCGGCTTTTTCATGATACTTATGTTCGCGCTTATCGCCACGCTCTTTAGCTATCAGATTGAGCTTTTGGACAAGCGAATGATCGCCGACTACGTCACCAGCCTTCACAACGGACGCGGCTTGATTCTTACCCTAAAGAATAAAATTTATAATAAAGAAGATTTTTATGTCATTTACATTGAGCTTGAAAATTTCAAGTTCCTCAACGACAACTACGGCTTTGACTTTGGCGACGAGCTTAGAAAAATCGTCACCAAGCGAATCAAGAATCTCATAAAAGGCCACGGCCTTGCCGGCTGCGTAGACCGTTCAAGCTTTATGATTATTCTTAACGGAGACTGCGACGCGCGCCAAGTTTCGGCTGAAGTTCTTCACGCGATAAGCGAAAAAATTACTATTAAAAAAGACGAAGTTGACATTGACTGTTTCCTTTCGGCCTATGCCGGAATCGCCAAGTGCCCGGACGACACGACCGACGCGGAAACGCTGATGAAGCATTCGGACATAGCGATGTACCACGCTTCAATGTCAAAGAAGAACCGCATCGTTTTTTACGAATCCAAGATGGAAGAAAATCTCAAGCGGCAAATCGAGCTGGAAAAGATAATCAAAAAGGCTTTGTCAAGCGATTGGTTCTACCTTGTGTTCCAGCCGCAGTTTTCAACGCAAGAAAAAAAATTGCGCGGCTTTGAAGCGCTTTTGCGCCTTCGCGAGCCTAACGGAAAAAACGTTTCGCCCGGCGAATTCATTCCCGCCGCTGAAAAGAACGACTTGATTTTGGAAATAACCGACTGGGTTTTGGTCAACGCGCTAAAGACGTTCGCTCCGCTTGTAAAGGACACGGACTTGACGATAAGCGTAAACGCTTCTTCAAAGAATATGGAAAGCGCGCGTTTTGTTTCGCAAGTTCAGGAAGTTTTGGAGCAGACAGGCTTTCCCGCCAAGAATTTGGAAATCGAAATCACCGAATACTGCTTGCTGCAGTCGTTTGACCAAACGATTGAAAACATCAGGGCCTTGCGCGCGATGGGCGTTCAAGTGGCCCTGGACGACTTTGGAACGGGCTATTCGTCGCTTTCTTACTTGGAAAAGCTTCCCATCAACTTGCTTAAAATCGACAAGAGCCTTGTGGACGACATCGAAAGCAACTTTAAGAGCCAGCAGTTTGTGAACGCCGTCATTTATATGGGCCACTTGATGGGCTGCGAAGTCATTTGCGAGGGCGTTGAAAGCGAAGGCCAGTTGCGCCTTTTGCGCGACAACAAGAGCGACTTTATCCAAGGCTACATTTGGGGCAAGCCTATGGAGTTCAAGAACGCCCGCGAACTCTTGGACGCTTGAATTTTTTTTCACAATTCGCTAAAATTGTAGAACACTTTTAAAAGTTTTGAGGAAATAGCTATGATTACCACAAATGAAATTAGAGTTGGATCTGCCTTTATGTTTGAAGGCTCGCCGTTCATCGTTCAGAGAATGTTGGGCCAGAAGGGCGGCCGCGCGGGCATGGTCACAAAGCTTCGCGTAAAGAACATCGTCACAGGCTCAACTCAGGATTTGGGCTTGGACGCTGGCGAAAAGTTTGAGGAAGTCGACTTGGTTGAAAAGGTCGTAAAGCTTTCTTACATTGACGGCGAAGACTATCACTTCATGGATCAGGAAACATACGACGACATTCCGCTCACAAAGGAAGACTTGGGCGACTACGCCGGATACATTTCTCCCGACGACGAGGACATCGAAGTAAAGATTACTTACTACAACGAAAAGGCCGTGGGAATCAAGCTTCCGATTAACATCACCCGCACAATCACTTACTGCGAGCCCGGAATCAAGGGCGACACTTCAGGAAAGTCTTTGAAGCCCGCCACTTTGGACACTGGCGCCGAAGTCAAGGTTCCTCTTTACATCGACTCAAACGAGCGCATCGTAATCGACACTCGCGACGGTTCGTTTGTTGAGCGCGCCAAAGACTAATCGCTTTGCGGGGCCGGCCTAAAATGAAAACAAAAGTTTTTGCATTCATTACATTCCTCGCGCTTTACATTTTGGCCGCGCCTTCTTGCCATGCCGTTCCCGCGTTTCTTGAAAAAACGCTGGCGTTTTTTTACACCGTTCCTGGAAAACCCTACTACTGGACAAAATCAGAAATTGACTTGCCGCTCAAAAAGAATTCAAAGTCAGTTGTTTGCGTGAACCGCAATTTTGTGGACACTCAAACTTTTGGCAACGCCTTTTGCGCGGCTTTGGACGAATATTCTTTTGACTGTATGGTTAAGCTTGCGGAATTCATTCCCAAGGAAGCTGTAGTCGGATATGACTACGTTTGGACTTTCCAAGTGAAGGGTTGGAAGGACAAGAATTTGGACGGCGTTCCTGAAAAAGTCAGAGCCTTGGTTTTGCTTTACGACAGGGATTTTAAGCCGCTCTTGAAGTCCAGCGTAAAAATCAGAAAGTCCAAAGACCCGCAGGCTCCGGCTTGCCTTGAAACTCTTGTAAAAGAATATCTCAACTCTGTTTTTAACGAAGTTGTCGAAGCCAAGCCAAGCGAGTCTGAAAAGAGCGCCGCTAAGTCCGAAAAGGCCGACAAAAAGGCAAAGAAAGACAAAAAGAAAAAGGACAAGAAAAATGCCAGCGCCGCTTCTGCTGAAGAAGCCCAAGAGGCTGCCGCGGACGCCGAAGCAGCCCAACCCAAATCAGAATGAAAAACAAGTTGAATAACGAATTGGCCGTTTGCGGATTCGCCGCGGTCAAATCCCTTGAAAAGAAAAATCCCGACAGAATAACCCGCCTTTATTTTACGGCGGAACGCGCGCCTCTTTTTGGCGGCTTGTGCAAAAAGCTTGCCGCGCGCAAGGCTCCCTACAACCAAGTAAAAGACCCCGTCGAATTGGAGCGCCTTAGCGGCACTGTCCACCATCAGGGCGTTGTGGCTATGATAGAGGCGCCGCAAATTGCGCGCCTTAACACTGACATCGTTGACGAATGGATAGAAAAAAAGCAGAGCGCACTTTTGCTTGACCGCGTTGGAAACGCCAACAACCTTGGCGCCATCGTCCGCAGCGCTGCTTTTTTTGGAATGAAAAACATCGTGATTCCCGAAGACGAGGCGCAAAGCTCGATTACTACAAGCAGCTACCGTGTCGCCGAGGGCGGAATGGAATTTGTCAACGTTTATTCAATCAAGTCTATTCCCGCGCTTTTGGAAGCAGTCAAGGACAAAATGGTCCGCGTAGGAACGGCAGTTGACGCGAAGACCCCGCTTAGCAAGCTTCAATTGGTTTGCGGCCAAAAGCCCAGCCTGATAATTTTGGGAAACGAAGAGCATGGCATTAGCGACGCGGTAAAGTCCGCTTGCGACGAGCTTATCGTGATTCCCGCAAACGCCCGCTTTAACGGCCATGTCGCGCCGGTCGAAAGCCTAAACGTCGCCCAAGCCGCCAGCGTCATCCTGTACGAATTTTATCGATAAGCGTTCGCAAGCCTAAAAAACGCGCCTTTTCTTGACGATTCCAGCAAATTTTATTACCTTTAAAGTAACATTCCTATTAAAATTTATCGAGGCTAAAAATGGCAAAACATCAGTTTCAAACAGAAGTGAACCAGCTTTTAAAGCTCATCATCCACTCAATGTATTCCAACAAGGACATTTTTTTGCGCGAGATTGTGTCAAACGCAAGCGACGCCTTGGACAAGCTAAAATACCTTACGGTAAGCGACGACGCTTACAAGCAGATAAAGTTTGACCCCCGCATCGACATTACCTTTGACGAAAAGGAAGCCGTTCTTACCGTTCAGGACAGCGGAATCGGAATGAACGAAGAGGATTTGACCAACAACTTGGGAACAATTGCCCGCTCTGGCACCAAGGCATTTTTGGAAAAGCTTTCCAGCGACGCGGCAAAGGACTCGGCGCTTATCGGTCAGTTCGGCGTTGGCTTTTACTCCGCTTTTATGGCTGCCAAGGAAATCGTTGTTTACACCCGCCGCGCCGGCGACCAAAGCAAAAAGATTTACAAGTGGTCAAGCGACGGCACAAACTCTTACGAGATTGAAGAAGTCGCGGCGGACAGCGAGGCGGCCAAAAAGTACGGCTTTGACAACGCCGAAAAAACCGGCTCGGCCATCGAGATGCGCCTGAACGACGAAAGCAAGGAATACGCCGCGCGTTGGAAGATTGAGGAATTGATCAAGCGCTATAGCGACCACATCGCGTTCCCGATTTACTTGCATTACGTTCAGAACAAGTACGACGACAAGGGAAACGTCACTTCCAGCGAAAACAAAGTTGACCAAGTGAATTCCGCCAGCGCCCTGTGGAAGAGAAGCAAGTCGGAACTTAAGGAAAAGGACTACAACGACTTTTACCAAACAATCGCCCACGACGGCCAGGATCCGCTTCACTACGTTCACACGCACGCGGAGGGAACGCAAGAATACACGACGCTTTTCTACGTTCCGCAGACCGCTCCATTTGACATGTATCAGGCCGACTACAAAAGCGGCGTAAAGCTGTACGTAAAGCGCGTCTTTATCACCGACGACGACCGCGAGCTTTTGCCGGCCTACT
Source organism: uncultured Spirochaetaceae bacterium (assembly GCA_902799965.1). Taxonomy (GTDB): domain Bacteria; phylum Spirochaetota; class Spirochaetia; order Treponematales; family Treponemataceae; genus Treponema_D. The sequence continues at coordinate 5,761 of CADCCO010000049.1, read as the reverse complement.
TGCGCTTTGTGCGCGGCATCATCGACAGCGAGGATTTGCCGCTCAACGTAAGCCGCGAGATTTTGCAGCAAAACAGAATTCTTGAAACGATAAAAACCGCCTCGGTAAAAAAGTTGCTGGGCGAGTTTAAGAAGATGGGCGAGGAAGCCGACAAGGCGCGCAAAGCGGAAAAGCCGACCGACGACGAAAAGAAGGCGATTGAAAAATGGAACAAGTTCGTAAAGAACTACAACCGCCCGATGAAGGAAGGCCTTTACGGCGACTACGCCAACCGCGACGAAATCGCCGAAATTATCCGCTTTAAGTCAACCGACGCAAGCGGAACAGGCGAGGACAAGTGGACAAGCTTTGCCGACTACGTCCAGAGAATGAAGCCCGACCAAAAGGCGATTTACTACATCACAGGCGGCGACGAGGACAACTTGCGAAAGAGCCCGCTTTTGGAAGCATACACAAAGAAGGGCTTTGAAGTTTTGATTTTGGACGGCGACATCGACGAAATCGTAATTCCGGGCTTTGGAAAATACAAGGACTTTGAGCTTAAGGCCGTCAACCGCGCCGGGAGCGACGAAGAGCTTGGCGTTGACAAGGCCGCGACGAAGAGCTTGGCGTTGACAAGGCCGAAGCCGAAAAGAAGGAAAAAGACTTTAAGCCGGTTGTCGAAAAGCTTAAGAAGGCTTTGGGCGACCGCGTGAAGGACGTAAAGCTTTCAAACCGCTTGACCGACAGCCCCTGCTGCATCGTCATCGACGAAAACGATCCGTCTCTCCAGATGGAACGCATGATGAAGACGATGGGCCAAGGTATGCCCAGCATGGTAAAGCCGATTTTGGAAGTAAACGCCGACCACGCGATTTTGCAAAAGGTCAAGGCCACCGACGACGAATCTCTTATCGGCGACATCGCTACGGTCTTGCTTGACCAAGCGCTCCTGCTTGGCGGCGCCGAAATCAAAGACCCCGCCGACTTTGTGAAGAAGTTGAATAAGCTAATCTCATAGAAAAAGGAAGCCCGCCAAAAAACGGCGGGCTGTTTTATTGAACAACACCTAAAAAGTTTGATAAAATAAAATCGCAAGGAGGATGCTATGCCGCAAGAAGATTATTCAAAAGCGTTAAACGCGATTTTGGCGATGACATATCAGCAAAGGCTTTCGTTGCTTTCTGTTTTGGCGGAATCCTTGCAGGAAAAAGAACCCGCTCCTGCGAGCGTTACCGTTTCTTCCGGTGAGGAATTGCGCCAAAAGCTGGACGAAGGGCTTTCCGACATAGAAGCTGGCCGTGTTATTCCCGCCGCCGCAGTGAACCAGCGATTGCGAGAAAAGTACGGAATATGAAAACTTTTTCGGTCTTTTATTCAGAAAAAGCCGCGTCCGATTTAGAAAGCATTTATTCTTATATTGCCGATGAATTGAAAAATCCGACAGCGGCGGAAAATCTTTTGCGCAGATTGACAAGAGCCATAGACGACTTGAATTTTATGGCTGACTCATATCATCTTTATCAAAGCGAGCCTTTCTATACCCAAGGCGTCCGATATTTCTCTGAAGGAAATTACTGCGTGTTTTATAAAATCATTGACGACGCGGCATATGTGATTAGAATTATTTATGGCGCGCGGGATTTGGACAAAGCGCTAACGGAATAGGACGACCCGCTAAACATGCGGGTCGTCCTATTTCCCCAAACGCACATTTAGTTCAGCGATTTGAGCGGAAAGGGTTTCCAACGTGACTCTTTCTTTGTTGTCATCGTTGGAATCTTCTTCGTCTTTTTCTTGGTTAATTTCTTCGCGGCTGGCGTTCACAGCGTCTACAATTACGCCGACAATTACATTCATAATTATAGACGCTTCAAAGAAATTGTATGAGACAAAATAGATCCACGCCCAAGAATATTTTGAAATGATTTCTGATGAATCCGTTCCGTTCAATCCGAACAAGGAAAAAAAGGCATGTTTTAGGCTGCCGAAGGATTCCGGGAATTCCGTTCCAAAAATACTAGTTCCAATTATTGCGTAAACATAGGCAAATATCAGCAAAAGAAAGAATGTCCATAAGACGCTAGGAAAGGCTTTGATGATAGCTTTTACCATTACGCGTAGGCTTGTGATTCCGTTTACCAGTTTTAATGTTTTTACAACGCGAAGGGATTTTAAGCCTTTAATTATTTTTACAGATTTGAAAAGGCGGAAAACCCTGAAAACTGAGAAAAATGGAAGCGAACCGATTGTTGAAAGGACGACAATTAGTAAATCAAAAATGTTCCACTTATTTATGTGAAAAAATCTTTGCTTGTTTTTATCGAGTCTAAATTCGCCGAAGAATTCGCGATTGTAAGCTACAGCCTTTATTGCTAACTCAAGAATGAAAATCCAAAGACAAATTTGGTCAATCCATAACAAAAGCGTTCCGTATTGTGCTTGCAATGACGGAGAGGTTTCCATGCCGAGCGTTATGGTGTTGACCACGACAACAAGCAGCATGAAGTACTCAAACGGCGTGTCCGCCTCTCCGTCAACGAGCGAGCGAAGTTTTATTTTGAAAGATTCTTGAGACATTTAATCCCCCTTATATAAAGTTTTATTTATCGGAAAATCGCTTCCATAAATAAGTCTGTCACAATATCCATTAGATATAAGATAGTCAAAATTTTCTTTAGGAATAAAAGAGATATCTCCATTTAGTTGGGGATATTTATCAAATAGATTTATGATTGATTTTAGATTTTTACAATGTGCAAGAGTCACTTTTACTGTTGGATAATTCTTAAACCATTTTTCAAAAAGAATTGGGTCATCACTTTCTGATGATCCTGTATGGAAAATTATTGGCAATTTTTTTTTCTGTGCAAATTCAAAAACTTTCGTCAAAAGGTTTTCACGTTCTTTAATTTCGGGATTCCAATTATGTGCTTTTGGATGAATTTTTAAGCCTTTGTATTCAGGCACTTCATCAAATACTTGTTCAAAAGTAATCCCATTTTTATGAAAAAGAGGTACAACCCAATAATATGGATTCGCATAAAATACGTGTTTGTTTGAATTAATAGATAAAGTTGTTTTTATTGCATTTAATATTTCTTCTTTTACCTTTTTATAGAGGTCAATAATTTCTTTATGATTTTCGAAATGCAGTGGTTTGCAAGATGTCGTGCTCATAAAATTGCAACCGATTTTTCCAGAGTCAATCAATGTTGAAAAAACATTTTTCGCTGTAAAGTATTTTTGCTTCCATTGTCCTATATGGACATGCGCATCGAAAAATTCATTCATTATTTTTTGTTTCATTAAGTTTTTGATTTCGCCAATCAAGGACAATTTTTTTATTTATAGCTGCAATTTCGCAAAAATGATTATTTACTTTGAGAGGGTTGCCATCCGGATTCTCGTTTGCATTACGCACTAAACAGGGAGCGCAAAAAGCAGCTTTTTCACATTTGCAACATCTTCCGTTTTCTAAATCTTTAAACTGTAAAGAACGGAGCCATTTAATTTTTTCCGAGTTTTCCCATATATTCTGCAAAGTATCATTTTGCAAAGAGCCAAGAATCATTTCTTGCCAACCAGGACAAGGATAAATATTTCCATTTGCTACCATACAACAAGTTGAAATTCCTACACCACAAATTTGACGTTTAGGATTGTTAGAAAAAGCATTACAATTGTTTTCAAAATCTGGCTTCAATATCTCATTTTGATAATCTATATCTTCGCATAAAATGTCCTGTATAATCTTTCCTGTTTCTGATACATCTAGTCGATTGGCAAGATTGCTCGTTGAATGATCATACCGAGCCATCATAATATAGTCTGTTGTTGCGCGTATTTTATGATTATGAGCCCATTTCATTACTTCGCAAAAATCATTTTTATTTGCTTTCATTGCAGGACAACTGATTTGAACAGGAATATCGTTTTCTATTAATTTCAAAATTGAGTTTTTTGTTTTTTCAAAACTTCCTGGAAGTTGTGTTATGAAATCATGTGTTTGAGGACTCATCGAATAAAGAGAAACTTGTACGCTGCTCAATCGAGAACTTTTCATTGCTTTGATAATTTCATCATTCAAAAGGGTAAGGTTGGAAAGAATGTTTACACTAAAATCATATTCTTTCGCTGCATTAAGATATTCAATAAAGTTCGGATGGCACATTGGTTCTCCGCCACTTAAAGTCAGACTCAGCACATTCATTTCGCTAAGTTGTTTTAATGTACTGTAATATAATTCATCAGAAATATTATTTAATTTAAACTCATGCGGAATATAACAGTGTATACACCGTTCATTACATTTTGAAGTAAGTTCTATCTGAAAACTTGTGAGATAAGGCTTGTTTTTAAATTTTTTTTCAAAAAAGTCTTGAGTGCTCATACGAGCCCGCAAAACAGGTGGTGTAAAATCTGTTCGAATAGTTTTGGGTTGTAAGTCTTTATAACTAAAACAGTGTTCATTGTTGTCACATTCTTCTGGAGTTTCTCCTTTTACAAGAAAGCCGTCAGAAACAAGTTCATCATAAAACTCTTTAGCGTCGTTATATACGGTGTTGAAATCTACATTCTTAAAACTTTTGCATATTTTTTCACATAAGTTTTCAAGAGATTGGGCATCTCGGCTTAAAGCTGTTAAAAAAACCGTTCCGCTTTCGTCCATTACCCTGTCATTAAAAATTCCAACAGATGTGATATAGCCAGATCCATCATAGTTGCGAATGAATGTATCAGATTTTTGGCGATAATACATTTTTTCTCCAAGTAAATTTGAAAATTCAGCCACCTTGTTTTATATAGCGGGCTTTGCTACTATATTGAACAAAATTATTTTGTTCTTTCGCAGCGTTTACATGTAGAAGTTCCGCCGCAACCCTTTTCTGGGCATCCAGCAGCATAGGAACCTTCAGTAGAATTTTGCGCTACTACACATGGCTTTTTGTACTCCATAAAAATGCTCCTTTTTATTAAGATAATACTACGCACGACGTGCGGTTTTTCAAAATTTCTTCCTATTCCTTCAATTTGAAGGAATTATACTTCAAATTATAGGTCTAAAGTCTCAATAAGTCAAGCAAAAGGACACTACGAAATAACCAATAGTTATTACATAATATTAAATCGGCGGTTAAAATTGGGTAAAATATGGGATTATTCTTATGGAATGAAAATCGAAACCTTAAAGACTGTATATACCGCGAATTTAAAGCAATTGCGAACGGCAAAAAAACTTAGCCAAGCCGAACTTTCTGAAAAAATTCACATAACAGAAAAATTTTACAGCGACATTGAAACAGGCCGCAAATGGGGCAGCTTTGAAACGATTGTGGATTTGGCAAACGCTTTGGACGTTGAGCCTTACGAACTTTTTCTTCCCAAAGGCTCAGTCATTTCACACAATGAAAAACGAACAAAAGATTTAATGAAGCGCTTGCGCTCAAATTTCAGCGAGCTTGTTGACACAATGGAAGAATTTTTAGCGGAATAAAGAGCTTATGCAAATTGCATAAATTCTAAAAACTGCGTTTCTATTTACCGCGCGCATTGCCAGTACGCCGCGTGAGCGGCGAGTAGATATTTTCACTAGCAAAGAGAACCGCTATTTTCAATAGCGGTTCTCATATCGTCCGTCAGGCGCTTGGCGGCGATGGACTCACTGAGGCCGGTGTAGTTTGAAACTTGGATTTGCGGCAATACCGTAAAGTCGTACTTGTAGCGCTCTTGCGGGTTGACCAAAAGCATTGACTCGCCTTTGCCCAAGCCGTACTTGAGG
>CADCCO010000048.1:15922-19809 GCA_902799965.1 uncultured Spirochaetaceae bacterium | reverse complement strand
TCGTCGGTGTCGGCCATAAAGCCGTTCTTGCCTTCAAAAATCGTGTCGCTAAAACTAGTGTCGCGGCGCGCCACAATCGGAAGGCCGGACAAAAGCGCTTCCAAAATCGTCATTGAATGCATTTCCGAAAGCGAGGCGGTGATGAAAACGTCGCCCAACTGGTAGTAAGAATGAACTTCCGTCCACGGAACGTAGCCGGTAAAAATTATTCGGTCGCTTACCGGCCGCGACTTTTTTTCCAAAGACTGAACGGCGGGTCCCGCTCCGACAAACAAAATTTTTATCTTGGCGTTCTTTTGAATCACGCGCATGCAAACGTCAAGCAATTCCTCGACGCGCTTCTCTTCGACAACGCGGCCCAAAAACAAAAACACGATGTCGTCCTTTTTTATTCCCCATTGCTTTCGCACGGCTTGAATTTCCTTTTCCGAAATCGAGCACTGCAAAAAGGAGTCGGAGTCCAGCGCGTTGGGAATAATCGCCGACGGAGTGTTGGGCAGCATGAAGGGCATCTTAAAATAATCGCGCGCCTTTTGCGACACGTTTATCAGGGCGTAGAATTTTTTGTAAAGGCGCTTGACGAATTTTCTTATCCAGTGAACGGGAATCAAGCGGCCGCCCGGAAGATAATACTTGTAAAAGTCTTCCCAAAGCGTGTGCGTCGTCGCGATTACCGGGATATGCAATTTTTTTCCCGAAAGCTTGGCCGCGTGGGCGACAAAAAATTCCGTGTGCGAATGAATCAACTCAATCTTGTGCTTTATCAAAAAGTTAAGGATTTTCTTTTCGTGCGGAAAGCCGACATACTGGTCGGGAAAGCCGAACCATTCGCCGCGAACGGAACGAATGCGCAAAATGTTTTCGTCGTTTTCGCGCTCGGCCAAAGCCTTTTCCTCTTCCTTTGTGTTCACCGTGACGATGACAACGTGATGGCCCAAATCTTCAAGAATTTTTCTATGCTGCAAGACAACGGTGACAATTCCGCTTTTTGTGGGCAAATAGGAATCAGTGAATAGCGCGATGTTCATAGCCCATTTATTATATAGAAGAAATGCGGGAAAATCAAGACTGAGAAAGAAGCGCCGCGCTTCTTCACAATTCCGCAAAAGCGCGCTAGAATATTGGAATTGACTTACAACCATTCGAGGTGAACTATGGGACAGACACTGATTCAAAAATATTCCAAGAACTTTGCGGCGCTAAAGGAAAATTCTGTCGCCGCCGCCAAAATCGACGAGTCGAACATTTACCAGCCCGCCAACATTTCAAACCGCCCGATGATGTGGCAAATTTTGGACGAGGTTTTGCTTCCCGGAAGCGGCCTTGGAAATCTGGAAAATTTCAAAGATTTCTTTGAGCAAGTCAAAGCCGGAAAAAGCGGCTTGATTTTGTCCGAGCACTACACAAATTTGGATTTGCCGGAAATCGTATACTTTTTGGAAAAACAGGGAAGCGACTGGGCCAAGGAATTTTCTGAAAAAATCGTCGCCGTGGCCGGAATGAAATTGAACGAGGCCGACCCGGTCGTGCGCGCCTTTACCGAAGCCTTTACCCGCGTCGTAATCTATCCTACCCGCTCGCTTGACAAGCTTAGCCCGGAAGAAAAGGCGGAAGAGGAAGCCCGCGCCCGAAAAATCAACTTTGCCTCAATGCGAGCGATGGACGCTTGCAAAAAGCGCGGCGAAGTGATTTTGGTTTACCCGGCGGGAACGCGATACCGCCCCGGAAAGCCGGAGACAAAAAGGGGCTTGCGCGAAATCGACAGCTACTTGCGCCTCTTTGACATTATGATTTTGATTTCCAACAACGGCAACTGCCTGCGCATAAATCCCGAAAACCCTGAAAACATGCTCTTTGACCTAGTTGAAAAAGACTTGGTCTTGCATACCGCAAGCCCCGTCATTAATTGCAAGGAATTCCGCAAGAGCGTTTTGGACGCGCTTCCCGCCGACGAGCCGGATCCCAAGCAAAAAACAATCGACCGCGTTATGGAGCTCTTGCAAGAGCAGCACGACAAGGTTGAAGAAGAAAGATTGAAGAAGTTGAACGGCTAAGACAACAAAATGCGGTCGCTGTTGAGGTCGCGCTTTTTTATCGCGCGGAACTTTTGGACAAGCGAATCCATCGTAAGCTTTTCTTTTTCCTCGCGGCCGATGTCAAGAATCACTTCTCCGCCGTCCATCATCAAAAGGCGGTTTCCGTAATCCAAGGCTTGCTGCATGTTGTGGGTAATCATCATTACCGTCAAACCGTACTCGTCGGCGAAGCGGCGGGTAAGGCGCATCACAAGGTCAGCGTTGGCGGGGTCCAGCGCGGCCGTGTGCTCGTCAAGAAGAAGAAGCGCGGGCTTGGACATAACCGCCATCAGCAGGGTAAGCGCCTGGCGTTGGCCGCCTGACAAAAGCTCAACGTTGTCGTTAAGGCGGTTTTCCAAATTCATGTCGAGCGCTTTTAGTTGCTCTCTAAAGGCCGCGCGAAGTTTGTTGTTAAGGCTAATCTTAAGGGACTTGGAACCCTTTTTAGAGCAGATGACCATGTTGTCTTCCAAGCTCATTTTGCCCGCCGTGCCCAAAAGCGGGTTTTGGAAAATGCGTCCAATGTAGCGGGCGCGCTTGTATTCAGGCTCCTTTGTCACGTTCTTTTCTTGGTAGAAAATTTCTCCGGCGCTGGCCTTGTAGGTGCCCGCGATTACGTTCATCAATGTGGACTTTCCCGCGCCGTTGGAACCGATTACGGTGATGAAGTCGCCTTGGTTGATTTTAAGGTTGACATTTTTCAGAGCGCGGTTTTCGTCGGGCGTTCCCGCGTGAAAAGTCATGCAAACATTTTTTAGCTCAAGCATTGGCCGCCTCCGTTCTTGGCTCTCCGTCCTTTGCCGGACGAGTCAAATGTTCGCGCAAGAATTTGGCTATGTCGTATTTTGAAATTATCAAGCAAAGAATTATCAAAAGGCCTGTTATCAATTTTAGGTCGTTGGAATTCATTCCAATGACGTAGCCGTAGCGGCGGCCAAGGAACATAAGCGCGCGATAAAGGATAGAGCCTATCAAAACCCGCAAAAGCTGGAGCGAAATTCTGTTCGACCTTAAAACAAATTCTCCAAGCATAAGCGAAGCCAAGCCGGAAACGACGACGCCGGTTCCGCTTCCAACATCGGCAAAGCCTGAGTACATAGCGAAGAGCGCGCCCGAAAGAGCGGCCATCGCGTTGCCCATGCAAATGCCAAAGCCGCGCATTGTCTTTACGTTAACGCCTTGGCTTACGACCATTTGCTCGTTGGCGCCAAGCGCTCCCATCGTAAGGCCAAAGTCGGTGTTGTAGAACAAGTTCAGCAAAACGCAAAGGACAAGAACGACGGCAAAAACGTAGGCGGCGATGGCCCATTCAGCGGAAAAAGAAAAGCCGCGCGCCTGAACCCAAGCGTTTATCTTTGAAAATATCGTGGGAATTTTTAGGAACGAAACGTTGGCGTGGTTTGACATTATTCGCAAGTTGACCGAATAAAGCATCGTCATGACCAAAATGCCCGCGAGCAAGTCGGGAACGCGAAGCTTTGTGTAAACCAGCGTCGTCACAAGGCCCGCGCAAAGGCCCGCTCCAAAAGCGAAAAGCAAGGCAATCGAAGGCGCGACTCCGTGGGTAAGGCAAGCCGCCAAAACGCAGCCGCCCATCGGAAAAGAACCGTCAACGGTCATGTCGCAAAAGTTCAAGACGCGGAACGTCATGAACAAGCCGAGAACCATTATTCCGTAAATCAAACCTTCGATTAAAACGCTAGCGAGCATAATTTTGTTCCGCGCTTATTTTTTTGTAAGCTTTCCGTCTTTGATGATTTCGTTGGCGCTGTCAAGCAAATCCTGGGGAATCGTGATTCCGCAGGCGGCGGC
>CADCCO010000048.1:0-15863 GCA_902799965.1 uncultured Spirochaetaceae bacterium | reverse complement strand
ACCAAGCTGCTGAGCGCGCTGAAAACCGTGTTGTCGGTCGTCAAATAAATTCCGTCAACGCGGTCGACAATCGCCTTTGCGGCGGCCTGGACTTCGCTGGAATTTGTAATCGCTTGAGTGACCAATTCCAAGCCGGCTTCTTTGCAGCCCCTCTGGACTTGCTCCAAGGCGCTGATTGAGTTGGCTTCGTTTGAAGTGTAGATGTAGCCCAAGGTTTTTAGGCCGGCGACTTTTTTGAAAAGCGCGATGTGCTGTTCCGAAGGAATCGCGTCGCTCATTCCGCAAACGTTGTTCTCTCCTTTATCAATAGAAGAAACAAGTCCCGCGCCCACGGGGTCGGTAACGGTTCCAAACACGATTGGAATGTCTTTGATTGAAGTGGCCAGGGCAAGCGCGACAGGCGTTGCGATTCCGACCGCGACGTTCACGCGCTCGTCCTTGTACTTGAGCGCGATTTGCGCGGCGGTGTTCACGTCTCCGTTGGCGTTCTGCAAGTCGTACTGGGCGGAAAAGCCGTTTTCGTTCACGACATCCATTACGCCTTTTTCAACCGCGTCAAGGGCCGGGTGCTGGACGATTTTTGCAATTCCGATTTTTACGGTCTTTGAAGACGAATCTTTTTTAGCGCAGCCAAAAAGCGCGGCGCAAGCGGCCAGAGCCGCGATTATTTTTGCAAGTTTCATACAATTCTCCTTAGCAAGTGAATTAATATAATGATACTATTAACAGAAACATTTTGTCAAGTCCGCTGAATTATACACAATAAAAAAAACGCTCTCGGGAGAATCGAACGTCCGCCTTCTCCCTACGCGTTTTTTAATTGATTGTAATGCAGAGGACTTGACGATTGCAAGATTTTTCATTATATTTAGATTGTATACAATTCAATTTTATTCTGTTTATCAGGAGGCGTTTATGGCGGAAATCACTCTCACTTCGGAAAATTTCAAGGCGGAAGTTTTGGATTCAAAAGTTCCGGTGCTTGTTGACTTTTGGGCGACATGGTGCGGTCCCTGTCAAATGATGGGGCCTGTCGTGGCGGAGCTGGCGGAAGAAAGCGGCGGCGCTTACAAAGTTGGCAAAGTCAATGTTGACGAACAGGGCGACCTTGCGCAAGAATACGGAATCATGAGCATCCCCGCCTTCTTTGTCTTTAAGGACGGAAAAGTTTCCGCCTCAACAGTCGGAGCGCAAGGCAAGGACGCTCTGCTCGGTATGTTAAACAATTGAGATGTTACAAATGCTTTAGGCCGGAAGAGTTTTGCCTTTGCCAAAGCGCAAAGCCGCCGGTCCAGTCGGGACTAAAATTCATTTTTCTCATGCACCCAAAGGAGGCCAAACGGCAGCGGACTGGAACCGGCCGCATAAGCCACTTGTGCCTTCCCGACTCTGAAATTTTAGTCAGCCTGGACTACACAAAGGACAATGTTCCCGGCCGGCGGCTTTTTGAGCTTTTGGAAGACCCAAAATATCTTCCCCTTTTATTGTATCCCGGACCCGACGCATGGAACGCGGCCAACCCTAACTTTAAGAGCGCGGCTCGCGGAAAAATTTTGATGCCAATAATCGTTGACGCGACTTGGTTTTGCTCGCGGAAAATCCTTCAGCACAATCCCTTTTTGCTGGACTTGCCAAAAATGTCATTCGCCGGCAACTACCGCTCGATATTCACTTTCAAGCACGAGCCGCGCCCTGAATGCGTTTCGACAATCGAAACGTGCTACTATCTTATCAAGGAATTGCAGGATGCCGGCCTGGCCAACCCAGCCGCCGACCCGGAGCCGTTAATGAATTCATTTAAGAAAATGATTAGCGACCAACTGCGCGCGGAAAACGAGCGCATCCAAGGCCTGCGCCCCAGCAACCACATCTACGATTGGAAATACACAACGATTAGAGAAGACCCGTTCGCGCAAAAATAAGAATTGTTTGCAAGACCAAAAAGCGCCGCGCCCAATTAAGCGCGAGAAGATAAATCGTCCCAGCGGGCGTACTTTGCGTCCAAGTCGGCGGACAGCGTTTGGTACTCGTCGTTCCAGGCGCGGATTTTTGCAAAGTCGCTTTCGCCGCTGGAAAGCGCGGCCTCCAGCTGGGCCTTGCGCGCCTCAAGCTTTTCTATGTCGGCCTCAAGCGCCGCGAATTCCTTTTGCTCTTTGAACGAAAGCTTTTTGGGTTTTGCGGCAGTGTCTTGGCCTTGCAAGCCGTTTTGGGCTTGCGAACCATTCTGGCCGCGCGCATCTTGGGCTTGCGAAAGTTTCGCTTCCCGCTCGCGTTCCTTTAAAAGCTCGATGTACTCGGAACACTTTCCCACAAAACCGCTCACGCTTCCGTCGTCTTCCAAAACGAAAAGCGTGTCGCAAACCTTGTCCATAAAATAACGGTCGTGGCTCACCACCAAAAGGCAGCCCTTGAACTGCGCCAAAAAGTCTTCCAAAATGTTCATCGTCCAAATGTCAAAGTCGTTGGTCGGCTCGTCAAGGATGATGAAGTTGGGATTTGAAATCAAAAGGCGGACAAGGTAAAGGCGCTTTTTTTCGCCGCCGCTCAAAGCGGTGACGGGCGAATGTTGGATTTTTCCCTCAAAGCCAAACTCGTTCAAGAAAAGCGCCGCGCTCAATTTTCGGCCGTCGTTAAGCTCAATCCATTCGGCGGCTTCCTCGATGTATTCAAGCGCGGTCATCGAAGAGTCTTTAAACGTCGGGTTTTGCTCGTAGTAAGCCAGATGCGTGTTCACGCCAAAAACGATGTTTCCGCTGTCGGGAGGAAGGCGGCCGGCGATCATGTTGAGCAGCGTCGTCTTTCCGCTTCCGTTGTCGCCGAAAACTCCGATTTTTTGTCCTTTGCTGAAAGTGTACGAAAAATCTTTTAGAACGGGCGCTTCTTGGGCTTGCAAACGATTGCCGGCCGCCGCGTCTTGGGCTTGCGAGCCGTTCCCGCTGGCCTCCGCAAAGCCTTTTGGGAATTTTTTTGAAAGCCTATGCAGCTCCAAAATTTTTCCGCCTAGGCGCGTTTCTTTTGTTTCAAAAGTAAAGCCCTTGTCTTCCTGAAATTTTTCGTGGGCAATCAATTGCTGGTCGCGCTGGATTCGCGCCTTTGCCTTGGTTCCGCGAGCGCAGGGGCCGCGCAAAAGCCAGTCGCGCTCAAAGCGCAAGACCGACTCAATGCGGCGGTCGGTGTTCTTGGCGATTTCGATTTCCTTTTCTTTCTTTTCCAAATACTCGGAATAATTTCCGTGGTAAAGAGTGAGCCGCCCGCGTTCCAGCTCGTAAATGTCGGAGCAAACGCTGTCCAAAAAATATCGGTCGTGCGTGACCATAAAAACGGCGCGGCTTGTGTTCCGCAAATAATCTTCCAGCCAATAAATCGTCTTTATGTCCAAATGGTTTGTCGGCTCGTCGAGCAAAAGAATTTTCGTGTCCTCGACCAAGACTTGCGCGAGCGCCACTTTCTTGGCCATTCCTCCGCTAAGCGTTTTCATCTTGCGCTCAAGGTCGTGGATTCCAAGCGTTGAAAGTATCGAAGAAATTTGCGCCTCGTAGTTCCACAAGTCGCCGTCGTTCATCTTTTTTTCAAGCGCGTCGTAGCGTTCCGCCTGAGCTTGGTTAAGGCTGCCCAAATTTACGCAAAGGCTTTGGTACTCGTTTATGACTTTTAATTTTGGCGAATCGCTTTTAAAGATGTGGCCGCGGATTGTGTCCTCGCCGTCAAAGGCGGGCGTTTGCGCAAGGTAGGAAAATCCCGCTTCCTTGTTAAAGACCACGTTTCCTGCGTCGGGAGCCAAAACGCCCGCTACGCAATTGAGCAAGGTGGACTTTCCGGCGCCGTTCTTTCCGATGAGCGCGGCCTTTTGTCCTTCGTCCAAGCCGAGCGTCACGTCGGTGAACAAGGGAGCTTCGCGTCCGATTTTAGAAAGGCCCTTAATCGAAAGCAGGTTCATTGCTCTTCGCTGTCTTTTTTGGAAAAGTCTTTTGAATAATCTTCTTGGTCGCGCGGGCGGCTCTTTATGATTGTAAGAATGTCGCCGTCAAATTTTTCGCGAATGTAGTTGTGGACAAAATCCTTGTTCTCGCCGCCAAGCGGATTCTTAAAAAGCAAAACTAATTTTTCCGAGCCGCCGGCATTGAAGGTCGCGTAAACGGCCACTTCGCCGACCGCGATTTGCTTTCCCGCCAGAGAAAAATTGACGGAAGGAATAACCGTTCCCTTTTGAAAAAACTGCGCGAACTTGGACTCAACGGCGCAAGCCGAGCCCACAATGCTGATGTCGTGCATCTTGAACTTGTACAAGCGGCCTTCCATTTCCGCAAGGGCAATCGCGTCCTTGTCCTCGGAGCAAGAAACGCGCACGTACTGGCGGCGGCCCTTGGCGTTCTTTTCTTCCAGCTGCAGCTCAATCGCTTGAATCAAAAACGCCGTTCGCGGATTGAAGGTTATGACGCTGTCAAAGCAAGGCTTGGCTTCTTCAAGCGCCTTCTTTTCCTTTATGTTCAAATCCGAAGTGATTAGATAGAATATTGTTGAATTGAGCGATTCGTCCTTGGCGCAGGAAATGATGAAGTTTATCATCTTGCGCTTGGTCATCGCTTCGTCAGCGTAGACTATGCAAATCGAATCCTTGTATTCGCGCAGAACGTTTTTAGCGTCGCGGTAATTTTCGATGAAATAAACTTCGTACTCGTCTTCGGCCAGCTTTTTAAACACTTCTCCGTGTCCGCCAAAATCAGGGTTGAGAAAAATTACCTTGTGGCCAAACATCGCCTGCTGGTTTTCAGCCATAATAGAATATGTTACCCCAATTCTTGCCTTTTGTCAACTTTTACCGCTCGTGCCGTTGCAGGCAAGACCTTAATCGTTATTTCGAGCGGATTGCACGCCTGCGTGAGCAGGCAGTTAATTATTACCGCTAGCAAAACAAAGCGAAGCGATGTATTTCGCGCAAGCGCGGCTTGTTGCGTTATTTAAACTTTTGCGCTAGAATATATAGAATGAAGACCGTCCTTGTTGAGTCGCTGGCTTTCTTATTCATATGTTTTTTTGGAACTGCCGCCGGGGGCTTCTTGATTATGCTTTGCCACGATGTTTCCTCCTTTGTGGTTGGAACCGCGCTGCCCTTGTTTTCAGTTCCGGGCTTTTTAAACGGAGCGGTCATTTTCTTTCCGATTCTTTTGCTTTTTGTCCCGATGTTCTTGTACTTGTCATTGGTTCGCCATCCCAAATACAATAAAATTTCCGGTTCCATAACAATCGCCGTTCTTTCGCTGGCCGCCTGGATTTTTTTGGCCCCCGTTTCCTACAAAACCGCGCATGACTGGAACGCGCTCGAAAAGTCTCCGCCGGCAGAGCTTTCTTCGGGCTACTTTAGAAGAATCAACGGAGCGCTTTATTACTTTACGCTTGTGACTGGCAACTATGTGAGCGGAATTAAAATTGACGGCGACTATTTTTCAAAGTCCAATCCTGAAAATTCCGTCCACGCGCTTGACAGCAAGTTCATGAATTTCAAGCGCGACAAAATGGGCTTTTCCGACCCAATCATTTCAGAGAACCTGACCCCGCCGACGATACTGCAAAACGCCCTGCGCGCCTTGGTTTCAATCCAAGAAAGCGCCAGCGCCGCTTGCGACAAGGGAAAAATCGAATGGCTTTTCTTTTGCTCGATAATGGCGGCGCTTGTTTCGTTGGGCGCCATTCTTTCGGCAAGCGAATGGAAATTGGCCGACGCGTTTTACGTCACCTTTGACACATTCGCGATTTTGGCGCTGAACAGCTTGTTCTTTATGGGCTTCTTTGACCAAACGGTTTCGTCCTTGCGCGACGCGGGCCCCTTCTTTGAACAAATCGCAAAGCATTTTCAATGCGCGCTCAACTGCGCGATGATTTTTCTTTCCGCGTCGCTGGGAATTTTTAAGGCTGTCGTTCACGCCGCAAAAAGGGCAAGGGGCGCGCAATGAAGAAATTTCTTCCGGCCTTTTTGGCTTATTCGATTTTCGCGGCGGCGCTTGTCTTTTGCCTGGAATTTTTTCTGGCGCCTATGGGCAACGTGGCGCCCGGCTTTGAATTTTCTTATAAAATCACAAACGCGCTTTGCAAGCTGTTTGACTTTTTGCCGTCGATTTTGTTCACGGCCTTTTTGCTGGCCTGCTCGATAGAATTTTCCAACGCGGGAAAAAAGGCTGGAAGCCGCTTTAGCGCGGAAATCGCGGGAATATTCAAGCAAATAATCATCGCCGCCTTGGCCATAACGTTCGCCGCCACGCTTGGAACGCTTGTCCTTTTGCCGTTTGAAAAATCAAAGAAAAAAGTGATGCTTGAAATTCCGCCGCTTCTATCTGAATACACAAACGCCGCCTCGTTGTACCGCCTGCAAAAAAAGCCCGACATAGCAAGCCAGTACATAAAGCGCGCGCTGGCTCTTGACCCAAACAACAAGGAGCTTCGCAATCTTGACAGGCGGCTTGAGGCGGAACAAAAAGAGCTGGAAGCCATCCAGCGCGCCGAGCGAAACAAAAGCTACAACGAAACGAATTTAAACGCCAACGACAAGGCTTTCCACGCGCTTGACGAAAGCAAGATGAGCGCGGCGCAAATGACAAAAAAGGCGCGGGAGTCTCTTTCCAAAAAAGATTTCTTTGAAGCGCACTATCTTGCGGTCCAAGCAGCGCGGCTTTTTGAAAGCGGCAGTTCCGAAGAGCGCGAAGCAAAGGAGATTGCGCAAAAGGCTTGGGAACGCCTGCAAGCCGCGCAAATGGAAGAGCTTACCGCCGGAAACATTTTCTTCAGAAAAAAAATGCAGGGCTACACCAACCTTGTCAACGGCGACTTTGAGGAAGCCTATTACATTTTCCACGACCTTTCGCAAGAGGACGCAAGAAAGGCGCGCGACCCTGACGTTTTGCGCTACTTGGAAGAGTCGCAAAAAATTCTTTTGAAGAATTATTTTTTCATTGACGAAACATACGACACAAGCCGCTTTGAGTCGGCCAACAATGTTTTCTTTGCCATCCAGCGCTCGAACGGCGAGCGCGACATTGTCTTGATTCGCGGCGTTACCGACGTTGAGGGAACAGGCGGAACGCTAAGATACCTTCGCGGCCTTTCAATCCATTCCTTTGACGAATACGGAAAATGGAAGTCGTCCGTTTCAACGCCGTACGCAAAAATGCGGGCGGCGGCCGCAAACGCGTTGACGGACGCGCAAAAGGCGCAATTGGGCTTGGACCCTTCAATAAATAAGCTTCCGTATGTAATGTTGCGTTCGGTCAGCCGCGATTCGCGCGTCCAAAAAAACGAGCCGGTTTGGAAATTCAAAAAAGAGGATGACGGCGGACAAAACGCCGGCGAAAACCAGCTGTACTTCCCCATTCCCTACGAAGACCTTTCGCTGATTCTTCTTTCCGCCGCCGGAAACGGAAACTTGAATCCATTCTCGCTTAACAGAATGGCGCGCAAGGCTCCCGACTACGGCTACTCAAGCGAAGTCTTTAGCGTTGAGTCTCTGAACAGAATTTTCTATCCATTCATGCTTTTGATAATCTTCATCTTCATCGCGACAATCGCGTGGAACTACAGGCTTTCGGCGGGCGCGATTTTCAAATTCAAATGGGTATTTATTTTGCCTTCGCTGAACGCGGTGTTCTACATTGCGGAGAACGCGATTGAGTACTTAATCAAGCTATTGAACCTTGTCTTTATCGTAATGGCCGGAACATACATGGCGCTCTTGGCGGGAATCTGCGTTTACATTTTCCTGCTTGTCATCGTGAGCGTAATGTTCCTTTCGCGCAAGAACGACTAGGAACGGTAAAGGCACGCTTCGCTTAAAGCCTTGACTCGTTCCTTTTGCGGCGCGATAAAAATTTTCGCGCCGCAATAGACCTCTACACTTCTACGCATTCGATGTGGGCGCCGAGGGCTTTTAGGCGGGGAATCAAATTCTCGTAGCCGCGCTCGATTTGGTAAACGTTGCTGATGGAACTTTCGCCGCGGGCTATCATCGCCGCGATTACCATCGCCATTCCGGCGCGAACGTCGGGCGACACAAGCTTGTCGCCGTGAAGGACGCAAGGGCCTGAAACGACAGCGCGGTGGGGGTCGCACAGCGTTATGCGCGCACCCATTCCGATAAGCTTGTCAACAAAGAACATTCGCGACTCGAACATTTTTTCAAAAATCAAAACGCTGCCTTCCACTTGTGTCGCCACAACCGTCATGATGCTGGTCAAATCCGGCGGAAATCCCGGCCACGGCGAGTCGTCGATTTTCGGAATCATGCCGCCCAAGTCCGGGTTTACCTTCATGTCCTGGCCGGCCGCCACTTCCAAAGTGTTTCCGGTTATGTTCCAGCGGATGCCGAGCTTTCCGAACGCGATGCGCAAGGGCCGCATGTCCGGCGGATTTATGTTTTCTATCGTGACCGAGCCTCGCGTGGCGGCGGCAAGACCGATAAAGGAACCGATTTCCATGTAGTCCGGGCCAATCGCGAAGTCGCAGCCGTGAAGCTTTTTAACGCCGTCAATCGTAAGAATGTTGGAGCCAACGCCTGTGATTTTAGCTCCCATCGCGACGAGCATTTTGCACAAGTCCTGGACGTGAGGTTCGCTGGCGGCGTTGGTGATTGTCGTGCGGCCCTCGGCAAGGACGGCGGCCATCAAGGCGTTCTCGGTGGCGGTGACGGAAGTTTCGTCCAAGAAAATGTCGTCGCCCACCAGCTTGTTGGCGCTGAACTCAAACTTTCCGTCAATGTCAACGCGCGCTCCCAATTCGGTCAAAGCCAAAAAGTGGGTGTCCAAGCGGCGCCTTCCGATAACGTCTCCTCCGGGCGGCATCATGCTGGCCTTTCCAAAGCGCGCGATTAGCGGGCCGGCGAACAAAATGGAGGCGCGGATTTTTTTTGAAAGCTCCGGCGGAATCAACGTGGCGCTCGCTTTTTCGGCGCAAACTTCCCAAACATGCTTTTCGACTTTTTTTACTGAAGCGCCAAGGCCTTCCAATATTTTGAACATAACGCCCGCGTCTTCGATTTCGGGAATGTTGCGGAGCGTCACTTTTTCTTCAGTCAAAAGAGCGGCGGCAATGCAAGGAAGCGCGGCGTTCTTGTTTCCCGCCGCCGTGATTTTTCCCTTAATCGGAAATCCGCCTTCAATTCGATATTCGTGCATAAACAACTCCTATAGATGTCCGGGTCAAGCCCGAACATGACACAGTGTATCATAACCCGGGCATGACTTATCATGTCATTGCCGCGCTTGACGCGGCAATCTTTTATCCAACCGCTAAATTAACCAAAATGTCGGCGGCGGCCAGCATCTCGTTAAGGCTGACCCATTCGCGCTCGCTGTGGTAGTCATGCGCGCCCGTCCAAATGTTGGGGCACGGAATCCCCATCTCGGTAAGGCGCGAGCCGTCCGTGCCGCCGCGAATGGGCTTGAAGGACGGCTCCACGCCGCAATCCTTGCAAGCCGCCACAAGGCGCTCAAGAACAAGCGGCGCTTTTTTTATTCCGTCGCGCATATTCAAATACTGCTGCGTGTGCTTTATCCTGGCGCTCGCGCCGTAGGAAGCCGCCGCCGCTTTTGCAAGCTGGCCGACCAATTTTTTTCGAGCCGCCATTCCCGCCGCCTCAAAGTCGCGCAGCAAAAGAGAAACCTTGGCGCTTTCCATGCTGCCGGAAATTTCAAGCGGCGCGAAAAAGCCGTCATAACCGTCCGTCGTTTCGGGCGCTTGGGAGCGCGGCAAAGACTGGACAAAAAGGCTCGCGGCGCTGATGGCGTTGACCATTCCGGCGCGGCGGGCGTCGCCAGTGTGCGCGGCCTTGCCTGTAAAAAATATTTCGCTCTTATAGGCGTTAAAACATTCGGCTTCCAACTCGCCAAGGCCGCTTCCGTCCACCGTGTAGGCCGCCTTTGATTCTATCAAGTCCAGGGGAACGTTGTCCATTCCGTGCCCGGTCTCTTCGTCCGGCGAAAAGCAAAGCTCGATTTTTGGATGCGGAATTTTTTTATTGCAAAGCAAATAATGAAGGGCTGTCACAATCGCGGCCAAGCCGGCCTTGTCGTCTCCGCCCAAAAGGGTTTTTCCGTCGCTAGTAATGATTGTGTCGTCGCCGCGCCTTTTTATTTGCGGCTTGACGTTCTTTCCGGAACATTCTTCCACCGTGTCCAAGTGCGAAAGCAAGCAAAAGGGCTTGCTCGAACGGCCCGCGCCTGTTGAAATGCCCGCGCCGCCTTTTGGGTTGGCCGGCACATAAGCGTAAACGTAGCCATGCTTTGTCACCTGAACGCCTTCAAAACCCAGCGACTTAAGTTCCGCGGCAATCTTGTCGGCAAAGTCGCGCTGGCATTCGGTGGAAGGCTGAACTCCCCTGTCGGCGGCGGCGCTCGAAGAAGTCGAAAAAGTTTTTGCGTATTCCACAAAGCGCGCGAGAAGTTCCTTTTCCCACGCGGAATTTTTTTTGAGATATTTCATCAATTCTTAGACCAAGAAAGAAACGGCATGGCGTTGACTTTTTCGCCTCGGTCATTCAAGTAATAGGCCGAAAAAGAAGGAGACTCGACATAGGCGACGACATTCTTTTCGCCATTGGCGGGAATTGTTTCAGTTCCGCCGTAAACGTCCGTCAACATTCCGTTTTGCTCAGAAAGAACGACATTTTTAGAGCATTGGCTTGATATTTTGAACGAATAAGCCTTCATGTCGCGGAAACACGCGGCGTCGAATCCCGTTTCAAAGTAAACGCGCGGATGGTTTTGGAAGGTAAAGGCGGGATGATCATACAGATTGAACGAAAAGAATTGGTTCGGCGCCAGCGTGTAGACCATGGCTCCGTAGTTGTCGATGGAAAAAGAAACGTCGCGGCGGGAAAGGTTGGCGATTACAAAATCATGCTTGTTCCATGAATCGCCGCAAGAAAAAAACGAAAGGCTCAACAGCGCCAAAAAACACAATAAAACACTTTTCTTCATAAGAAAACTCCAAATTCAGTATAGCGAAAAACAAGAAATTTTCAAGCCCTTCGCCGCAATTGAATTTAGCAATAGAATTTCAAATAACCAAAGCGTTCGTTCCATTTGGCGACAATTTCAAACGCCCGGTTTTCGATAATTTCAATCAGGTTATTGAGAACATGATTTGGAATTTTTGAATTGTTGTTGCAAACAATGCAGTTCAAGGATGTAGACAAGATAAGCGCCGATGCTAAAAATTTGCGGCATTTTCAAAGCCTCCGCCACGAGCGAACTTAAAGAAAAGATGCGCGGCTTTTTCCACAAAATCTTTGTAATACTCCATTTCTTTTTCCGTGTAGCCGTGGTTCTCCCATTTGTAATCTGGAAGAACGCAAAGCGCGTCCTTAAAACCGCCTTCTATCGGAGTTTCTATGTAAACTTTTACTTGCTCTTTTCCGCCGTCGCGAATTATTTCTGAGTGCGTTATTTCTGTTTCGTCGGGCAAAGTCATATATGGATATATCATAATTATTAGAATAGCGCAAAAATAGAAAAAAATCCACTATTTTTTCATAACGCGCAAGTCGTCGATTATTTGCTGAATGTGGGGAATGTATTTCTCTTTTAAGCCGGTAACTTCCAGAAATTTACGGGAATCTTCGCCCAAAAGATAATCAGCGCTCACAGAAAAAAGGCGAGAAATTTTCACCAGCATTTCTATTGACGGCAGAATGTTGTCGTTTTCCCAGTTTGAAACGCTCTGTTTGGAAACGCCCAATTTTTGAGCCAAATCAACTTGGCTCAAGCCTCTCTCCTTTCTAAGCCGTTTTATGCGCTCGTTTAACAAAATAGCCCGCCTGTCAAGTAAATTGATACTATTGTATTGATTATCTTGACATAAACTAAATACTAAAGTATTGTAATATTTGACTAAATTGCAACTTCCCAACATTAAAGCGCAACTTTAATGACAATGCCAATTTAGCAATCTATAATAATCAAAAAAACAACAAGGAGGCTCTTATGAAAAGAGCGGTTTCGGCGCTTTCCGGCGCCTTGGCAATTTTCGTTCTGGCGGCGTTTTTCGGATGCCAGAATTCCTCGGACTCTTCGGCGGCCCTGGCCCTCGCCGGCGGCGGCTCTTCTTCCGGCGGCTCTTCGCCGTCATCCGGCTCTCCGTTCCTAGCCGCGGCGGGGGCGAAGCTGGACGCCATGGAAGGCGAGTGGATCTTCGACAGGTCTCGGCACGACGGCACGACCGAGTCCCAGCTTTCCCTCACGCTTGAAATCGCGAACGGCTACTCAGGCAAGCCCGCCTACTCGTACCAAAGCATTTCCCGTTACAAGCCCGACAGTTTGACAATTTCAGGCCGGCGCGCCAATTTCAAGACCCTGCGGCTTGACTCGAACGACGGCGTCGAGGACGCGTGCCACAGCGCGTTCGACAGCTTTTCCTGGCTGGGGGAATACGAAAGCAACGAGGGAAGGGTGAGGAACGCGAAGAGCGACCTTGGCCTGGACTTGGAGCCGAACGACGTCGTCATGCTGGACAAAAGCTTGAACTACAGCTCTTTCATCCTGAAACTAATCGGCTCGGAGCTTTACGTCGTCGAGTCCCAGTACTCGGGACATTGCGGCTACATCGTGTTCCGAAAGAAAGGCTCGCAGTCTTCAGGCGGCGGCGGGGGCTCCTCCGGTTCCGCCTCCTTCACTCTCCAAGGCAAGTGGAAGATGAAGGGCGAAACGGTTTCAGGCCGCTGGATCCAAATCAAGGACGGCTCGTTCGACTTCTACAAGGCCGGAAGCCTCTACAACCTTTACACGGACAGAACGTTCGCCCAAAGCGGCTCGACGGTCACGGTCGGCTACGCGGCCAGCGGCATGACGGTCTCCGACAAGTTCACGGTCTCAGGCTCCGCCTCCGAAATGAAGTGGACGCTTTCGGAAAGCTCCTACACGAGCGCCGGAAACACTTTCACGGACACCAACATATCCACGGCCTTGCAGGCCTTTTGGAACATCGCCGCCAACGAGATTACGCTCGTTCCCTACGACTGATAATTTGAAAGCTTGAACGAAAGGGGGCGGACTTCCTTGGCGGAAGGGCCGCCCTTTTTATTTCCGCGCGCGGCATAATGACAAAAAGGCGCAAATGCGCTAGTATAAATGCCATGCGATTTACCAGCACGAGAGACAAGACAGTTGACATAAGCTTTTTGCAGGCGGTTATGGATTGCATGCCGGCGGACGGGGGGCTTTACGTGCCCGAAGGAAACGCCGACTTGCGCCGCTGGATTTTATACACGGACGAGACGACGCCCTTTTCTTCGATAGCGGGAACGTTGACAAGCGCCTTCATCAACACGGAATTTTCTCCAATCATTTGCGAAACGATAGCGACAAAGGCCTTTCCATTTGAGCCTACGCTAAAACAGCTGGACGACAATTTGTTCACGCTGGAACTTTTCTCCGGCCCCACTGGAAGCCACCGCGACTTTGGCGTGTCGTACTTGGCGGCCTGCTTGGAAACGATTTTGACCTTGAACGGAAAGCGCGCGACATTCTTGGATTTGACAAGCGGACCGCACGGAGCGATTCTCAGCAGGGAGCTTCGCGGAAAGGAAAGAATAAAATCCGTCCTGCTTTTTCCAAAAGGAAAAGTCCGCGGCTTGGACGAAAGCGACTTTGTTTGGAACGGCGGAAACGTCTGGCCGGTAGAAATCGACGGCGACCTTGAATACTGCCGCCGCTTGATTCAAGAAATTTTCTCCGACAGGGAGTTGGTAAAAAAACTCAACTTGACAGTCTCCACGACGGCCAACATCGGCCGCCTTTTGCCGCAAGCCTTTTTCTACACTTACGCATTCTCAAGACTAAAGGAAAAAGTTTCGGGCGACATTTACTACGCGATGGCGCCGGGAAACTATTCCAACTTGGTCGCGGGCCTTTACAGCTGGCGCCTTAGCCTGCCCTTGCGCGGCTTCATCGTTCCCACAAGCGGAGCCTTGGGCGCGGACATAAAAGGATACCCGGTAATCACGGACTCGCTCGTTCCGCTGAACCAAAGGCCGCAAGTAAATCCCAGCGACCCTTCAAACTTGGAGCGACTCGAAAACTTCTTCACCGACTATTCGGCGATGATAAAAAGCTTCATCTACCCAGCCAAGGTTGACGCGGCCGCCACCGAAGCCGCCGCGAAAGAATTGTACAAAAAATATGAATTGTTCGCGGACTTTGAAACCGCGCAAACTTACGGCGCGGTTAAGGCCAACAAAAATTTGGGCGACGGTTCTGGCGACGCGGTCGTGTTGATTCAGCGCGACCATCCGGCCTACAACGCCGACTTTGTCCAAAGCTCTTTGGGCGAGCGGATTGAAGTTCCGCAAAAAGTCCAAAAGGCGCTCACGCCGTTTGACCTAAAGCGGCCGCTTGCAAAGACAAAAGAAGATTTAGTCAAGATTTTGGAGCAAGTCCAATAACTGGTCAAAGCGGTCGATTTTGGCCGCGAATTCCTGGACGCTTCCAAAGCCGTAGCTCGCCCAAACAAATTTGACTCCGGCCTCGCGGCAAGCGTCCGCGTCGCCTTGGGTGTCGCCAACGTAGACCGGCTCTTTTATCGCGTTGCGCTGGACAAGCAGGCGCAAGTTGTCGGCCTTACCCAAGCCGGTGTTTCCGTAACATTCGTGGTCGCGCACGCAAGACTCGATTCCGTTTTTTCTCATCGTAAGCTCTATGTAGCCGGCTTGGCAGTTTGAGACAATGTAAAGGTTGAATTTTTTTGCCAGCGCCTTTATCGTGTCGCGGACGGCGGGAAAGGTTATGTCTTTTGTGTTGCTTTCAATCGCCTCTTGCTCGCGGACGCAGCATTGCTTCATCAAAATTTTCTTTTGCTCTTGGCTAAGGTTGGGCCACAAGTCGTCGGCGATTATGTTCATCGGCTTTCCGAATTCTTTTTGCAAGCCTGCGGCATTCACTTGGGCCGCGTCATATCCGCAGTCCGCTATAGCCTTGTTCCACGCGTCCGCGACAACGCCTGTCGTGTTCCACAAGGTTCCGTCTATGTCCAAAATTATTCCGTCGGTCTTTATCATCGTTCCGCAATATTATAATAGAACAGATTGAAAAGCAAGAGCTCTTTTGCTATACTGAGTCAAGACTGAACGAAAGGAGAATGTCATGGGCGTAGAAGCGCAAAACGAATACGACTTTATTTCAATAGGAGCGGGAGCCGCTGGCCTTGCCGCAGTTCAATACGCGGCGCGCTCTGGCCTTTCCGCTTTGGCGCTCGACCTTTCCGTAGCGGGCGGGCAAGTCCTAAAAATCGCGAGCCTTGAAAACTATCCCGGCGTTTTTCCTCCGGCCAACGGCTACGCTTTCATTCAGACTATGCAGGAACAGGCCAAGGCCTTTGGCGCGCAAATAACGAGCGCGCAAGTAAAGTCAATCGACAAGGTTCAGGACAAATTTGAAATTGAGACAAGCAAGGGAAAATTCGCGGCCAAGGCAATAGTCCTTGCGACCGGAGCCGAGCACAGAAAGCTAGGCGTTCCCGGCGAAAAGGAATTGGAAGGCCGCGGAGTCAGCTACTGCGCGGTTTGCGACGGCCCTCTTTTTAGGAACAAGACAATTTTCGTAATCGGAGGCGGAGACGCGGCTTGCGACGAAGCCAACTATCTTTCGCAGCTGGCCGAAAAAGTTTTTTTGGTCCACCGCCGCGACGAGCTGCGCGCCCAAAAGGCCGTGGCCGACCGTGTTTTGGCCAATCCCAAAATCTCGGTATTATGGAACAGCGTCGTCGCCGAAATCAAGGGCGGCCAAAAAGTTGAATCTGTGATAATGATGGATGTCAAAACGCGCAAGCTTACCGAACTCGCGGCCGACTCTGTTTTTGTGAGCGTGGGAATGATTCCGCAAAACCAA